>DDNV01000011.1:0-4209 GCA_002341315.1 Cellvibrionales bacterium UBA2511 | reverse complement strand
TGACAGATAACGAGCCGCTCCGGCAAGGGCATCCCGGCTACCCGGCAAAGCCGTCAACGCAACCGCCGCCAAGCCCATCAGCTCCAGGGTGACATACAGATTGAACAGGTCGGCCGAGAGGAACAGCGCATTCAACGCTGCCAGCAGAAACAACCAGATGGGCCAAAAGCGACGTTTCTCCTCAACGCTGAAATACGCTGAGGCATAGACGCTGACCCCCGCTCCCACCAGGCCAGTCGCAGCAAGCAGCACCAGACTGAGTCCATCGGCGTACAATTCGATCCCCAGCGGTGCGCCCCAGCCACCCAGCGCGTGATGGAATACACCGTGATACCAGAGCTGTAGGGCCAAACCCGTCACTGCTAACACGATGACCAGACTGCAACCCAACACCAACAGCTGCGAAATACGTGGCCATACGAATGCCGTCATAGCAGCTGCCAGTGGCAATACAATCAGTATCACCGCCCATGGAACACCCATCCAGACATCTGTCATTATGAGTTTTCTTCTTCCCTGCCGGGTAAGACCGCCTGCCCGGTTTCAGCCGTGAGTTTAAGCATCAGAACCAGCGCCAAGGCGGTGGCCGCGACCGCCACGACGATGCCGGTGATAATCATGGCATGCGGTACGGGATCCGATAGAGCAATAGCATTGGGCGCAGCCATGGCCGCCAAAACCAGAAACACGCCACTGCCCATCACGTTGACCGCCAGAATCTTGCGCAGCAGGTGGCGGTGTACCAGCAGAGCATGCAGTCCTATGGAAAAAAGCCCTGCACCGGCGAGCGCATAGAATAATGCTACGCTCATCACCGATCCTCTTCGCCGGGTGGCGCGCCCATAAAAAGCGCGGTCAGAGTGACGCCAATTGAAATTGTGGCAGTCGTTTCAATGATCAAAATCAAGCGTCCGGCCCACTCAGGCGACAACTTCAGCACCCTGCCCTCCAATATCAGGGTAATCACGGCCAGCATCAGGAACGTTGCCGGGCCCAACACCAGCGCTAGCCGTAAGGGCCACGTTGCCAAAGCGGCGGGTAATTCCCTACCCGACAGCAGCATCAATACACCAGCGGCTGCCAGTACGGCGCCCGCCTGAAAGGCACCGCCGGGAGCATGAGCTCCCACCCATAAAAGATAAGCGGCGACCAGAATCAACAGCGGCACTAACAGGCGCGACAAGGTATCCAGTACTAGTCCCGGAGCAGCTTCTGGCCGAGGGATAGTTATGCCGAGCGACCATGCACCCAATAGTGCCAGCAACAATACCATGATCTCCAGCAGGGTATCGTAGCCACGAAAATTGAGCAGTACTGCCGTGACTGGATTGCTGACACCACTTTGGTCGAGATTCGCGGCAACCTCTTTTCCCAGACCGGTATAATCGGATGGCAAGGTCCAGACCGCATAACCCAAAGCAGCGGCAACCAGCAGGATCAGAATTAAAAGGGAAATGGCACCAATGCCGCTTATTCCACCGGCACGATCGACAATCGCATCCGGCGAAGTGGCCCGTAATTTCGCATACGCCGCCAGCAACAGCGCACCAGTGACGCCAGCACCGATGGCGGCCTCGGCCAGAGCAACGTCAGTTGCATTGAGCCGTACCCACACCAATGTCAAAACCAGACCAAATGCAATGAACAGAACAATGGCCTTAAACAGATCCGTGCTGGCCAGCGCCCGCCAGGCCAGACTCACCACCAGCAGGGCCAATGCGACATCAATCGCCCAGGAGATCAGCGTTTCCATGGACGTATACCGAGCCGCAGTGCCCCTTGCGCAATCAGATAGGAAACGGTTGCACCAGCAAGCAGCGCCAGCAACCAGATCAACAACAATTTTCCCGCCACAGCCCAAGAATCCACTTGTAAGGCGAGTCCGGCCACTGTCAAGCCCAGGCCTACGTTATCAGCCTTGGTCAGGGCATGCAGGCGGGTAAAGACATCGGGAAAACGCAGCAGGCCGAACGTGCCGGCCAGGAAGAACAACCCACCAGTGGTTAACAAAGCGACAGAAAGATAATCACTCGTCGTCATTCGCATTCTCCGAGTATGGCAACGTGCGACGCACAAAGGCCACCGCAGTGACCGTCGCCAGCAGAGCTAGCACCAGTGCTACATCGCGCAGTGCTGCACTGCCCGTTGCCTCGGCCAGCAGCAGCAGGATGGCTACTGCGGTAGTACCTAATAACTGTGCCGCCAGCATCCGATCGGCGGTTGTCGGCCCGCGCAACACCCGCCACATACCAACGCCAAGATTCAATATCAGAAACAAAACCAGGGTGAAAAGCAGTGTCTGCATGCCGGATCAATCCTCTGGCACCACCGGTGTAGAAAAGCGAGGCGTCTTGATAGGCAGTTCCGAACCACCGATCTGCCCGAAAACCGTCGACACCGGATTGTTCATGGCGAAGCCTCAGATAACCGCGTTCGCGTTAAGAGGGCATCACCGTCTTGCAGACAATCAGTCAGTGCCACAGGGCCTTCAGGCACACACTGGCATCCAGCCTCTGGTTCCACCACAAAAGGAAAATTATTATGCAGCATTTGATTCGCCCCTCTCCTTACTCAACCATCATTGGTAGCAGTGTTCAAGTACAGACACTATTCTCCGGTCATGTTCACGCCTCATCCCCACCTCTAAAGAGCAGTATCCGTAGGGTTTTATCTTCGACCATCAACAGCGTCCTCCCGGCTTCTTTATACTTCACTCTATAAAGAACCTTTTTGAGCCACTGTGTTTATTCATCTTCATGGCGAGGCGCCAGTGATACACCACACACCTTGCCCACACGTTCCTCCAGGGTATCCAGATTCGCCAACAAAGCCGCCTCGCCATCCAGAACATGGATCTTCAGTACTTCCCGATTGAGGGTCGCACTCAGCGTGCCTGGCAACAAACTCACGATATTGGCCAGCATCACCCTTGGCAGGCCCGGCGGCAATCTAAGGGGGTAATCCAGGAGCTCCGGAGTAATAGGCATACGCGGATGAAACGCGCGCCGGGCCACATCCACACCGCCCTGTAAAGAACGCCAAAGAAAAAAGGGGACAAACATGAACAGCTCGTGCCAGATCAGAGGCACAGGCGGTAAAAGCATCGCGCTGACAATCACTGCGAATGACACAGCTGCCACACCGATCCAAACGGATTCGGCGTTCCCCTCGCTGAGGACCCACCAAACGAGCGAAAACAACAGAACTCGCGATACGATCGTTGACCAATCAACTTGATGTGATAGCTTCACGCATTCACCTCACAACGCCGTGTCCTGCTTTGCCAGACCCGGGCCGGCAATCAGATAATAAGAAGATCACACAAACCGTATCGAACTAAATCGAGCACTACTTACTGTCTCTGAATGGTCGGCCGATGAACGGATACGCTGTAGAACCCCCATGACCGTTTTGTACTGACACTCGAAGCTCTCTCCTCAGTGCCGCTCCCTAAAGTTGATCGACTCAGGGGCATTTCGGGTACAGACCTGCTAATCATGGTCATCTTCACAAAAATTGATTGGTAACATCTACAATAGGCGCTGTTAATAGGTCGATCAACATTTCCTGATCCTTCACAGAACAGATTGCTGTCAGAGCTACAGCATTATTAGAATGCGCCATTCCTGCATAAGACAAAAACCATAGGCGGAAAAATACTGCACACGAGTAGGCAATCGTTAAATTACATCATAGTAGACACCCGGCTAACCACTTATCACAATGAAACATACCCCCTACCCTACATCACACATGCAGCACGGTCCGACCGGACCCCGCTGGAGTTCGGACACTTTTTGCGCAACCACAAACGTCGGAAATAGCGTCATCTCATATCCACACCTGTAATTGATTGCGGGCCAGGAATAGCCACACTACGCTGAAAAAAAATTGATGCCGCCGCTACGCAATCACCGCGAATCGCCAAAGATCATCAGGCAGACGTGACGTTTTATCGAGCCTAAAATCAGCCGAATCATGGACTGGAGCCTTTCGCAACAAGGATGAACGATCCGAATGCTGGGTGTCGCTCGTCATTGCCCGAACCATCAGGGCTGACGTAATATCAAACCGCCACCCCGACCATGGGGGCCTTATTCCGACCGCTGCCATACCTGAGTCACGAATGCCCAAAGACACACTGAACAAGGCACAACCAGCCAAAACGATAGCTTTTATGCAATTGCTTCAACTACACCCGATGGCCTG
>DDNV01000102.1:32048-37851 GCA_002341315.1 Cellvibrionales bacterium UBA2511 | reverse complement strand
ATGTAAAAGGGGAGCGTATCATTGATGTGGGAACAGGCCCCGGATTGCCTGGAATACCGCTCGCGATATGCTTCACGGAACGCCAGTTCATCCTGCTCGATAGCAATGGCAAAAAAACCCGCTTTCTCTTTCAGGTAAAAACCACACTCGGTTTAGGTAATGTGCAGCAACTGCAGTCCCGAGTAGAAACCTATCGCCCGGATCAGCCCTTCGATGCCGTCATCAGTCGCGCATTTACCAGTCTGGCGGGCATGATTGAGAGCTGTGCCCATCTGCTATCGAAGGATGGGCGTTTCTATGCCATGAAGGGGCAATATCCTGAGCAGGAGTTGAGCGATCTGCCAAAACACTATAATGTCGTCGGCTCACACCGGCTTGTTGTTCCCGGTATTGAAGGTCATCGGCACCTGATAGAAATTGCGCCCGCCTGAGGACATTGCTTTGAGTCAAACATTTGCCATTGCCAACCAGAAGGGTGGCGTGGGGAAAACCACCACCAGTGTAAATCTGGCGGCCTCACTGGCCAGCTACAACAAGCGTATCCTGCTGGTGGATNNCAGAAAGGCGGCGTGGGCAAAACCACCACCTGCGTCAACCTTGCTGCCTCCCTGGCCGCCACCAAGCGTCGGGTGCTGCTGGTGGATATGGATCCCCAGGGTAATGCCACCATGGGCTGCGGTATCGAAAAAAGTCAGCTGCAAATAACCATCCTTGATGTGCTGACCGGCGACATCAAAACAGAAGATGCACTGCAGCGCTGTGAGACAGGCAACTTTGATCTGTTACCAGCCAATGGTGACCTCACTGCAGCCGAAGTGGAATTGCTTCGAGTGAACAATAAAGAGAGCCGGTTGCGGCATGCGTTGGCAAGAGTGAAAAGCAGTTACGATTACATCGTCATCGATTGTCCCCCGTCGCTCAGTATGTTGACAGTAAACTCGCTGGTGGCCTGTGATGGCGTCATCATACCCATGCAGTGTGAATACTATGCCCTGGAGGGATTATCGGCGTTGATGACGACGATCGGGAGGATAGGGAAATTCCTCAATCCAAAACTGCAGGTTGAGGGTATCCTGCGGACCATGTACGACCCCAGAAATAGTCTGACCAACGAGGTTACCGCGCAGTTGCGAAGGCACTTTGGAGACAAAATCTACCGTATCGCCATCCCGCGCAATGTCCGACTGGCTGAGGCACCCAGCTACGGCCAGCCGGCTCTCAGCTATGACAAACATTCCAAAGGTGCACTTGCTTACCTGGGACTGGCAGGGGAAATCATTCGCAGAGGCAAATCGGCGAGAGTACAGATTGACAGAGCAGGTTAACGTTATGGTCAGAAGAAAAGGTTTGGGGCGGGGCCTGGATGCACTGTTAGGTGTTGAGGGTGACGAGGAGGCTTTAACTTCTCAGCACGTGCCGGAAGGCGATCACCTGAGAGAATTACCGCTAGAGTTTATGACCCGTGGCAAATATCAGCCACGTCGGGATATGCACCCTGAAGCACTGGAGGAGCTTGCCAACTCCATTCGTGTGCAAGGGGTTATGCAACCCATTGTGGTGCGAGCCATTGGTGTCGACAGCTATGAGATCATTGCCGGAGAGCGCCGTTGGAGAGCGGCCCAGCAGGTCGGCCTGGAGACCATACCGGCGCTGATCAGGAATGTATCAGACGAAGCTGCCATTGCAATGGCGTTGATTGAAAATATTCAACGCGAAGATCTCAATGCAATGGAGGAAGCCCAGGCACTCACTCGTTTGCAACAGGAGTTTGGTCTGACCCAGCAACAGGTGTCGGATGCGGTGGGTAAACCTCGCAGTACAGTAGCGAACATCATGCGCCTGATGAGCCTCGAGGAAGACGTACAAAAACTGCTTGAGCACGGTGACCTGGAGGCCGGCCACGCCAAGGCACTGCTTGGATTGTCAGGTCTCATGCAGGCTGAGGTGGCCAGAACCGCCGTGGCAAAAGGGTTGACTGTCCGACAAACGGAAGCGCTGGTGAGAAAAATGCTCCAACCGCCGGTCGAGAAAGAGAAACAAAAAGAAAATAGTGATATCAGGGTGTTGCAGGACAAGCTATCAGAGCAAATCGGTGTCCCCGTACTGATTGAGCATTCAACCAAAGGCAAGGGAAAGCTGACCCTTAAATACAACAGTCTGGATGAGTTGGAAGGTATTCTTGAACACATAAAATAGCGCCAGGCCATAAGCGGCATCAATGGTGGCTATTTATTCCAAAGCGCTCCAAAACTTACTTGGTTGGCAAAGTTTAGTTGAATCTGCAACTTGTACTACCTATAATTGCCGCCCGTTTGGGTTGGCAAAATTGTCAGCTCAAGCAGAGAAAGCACGGATGGGGGGTAGCAAATGAAAGCTACCATTAAATCTCCGCCGGTAGCTCGAATAGCGCTGGTTCAACTGATGGTTTTATTAGTTGTGGCGTTGGCCTTACTACCGGTTGATAGAGTACTGTGCTGGTCCTTGCTGATTGGTGGGGTAATTCAAATAGGCCCACAAGCCTATTTAACCCGACAAGCCTTTCGCCATATGGGAGCCAGGCAGACCCCAAAAATAATACGTGCCATATACAGGGGAGAGACGGGCAAGTTATTGCTCACGGTTGTGTTGTTTGGTTTGACATTTAGTTATGTGTCGCCAGTCAGTTTACCCGGCGTTTTTCTCGGTTATGGTGCCATGATAATTGTGCAGTGCTTTTGCGCGGCACGGGTATTAAGTCAATCGAGCAATTAGACCACGCTGGTTTGAGAGATAAAAATGGCAGGCGATACACAACAAACGGGAACAGAATACATCCAGCACCACCTGACCAATCTTACCTATGGTCAGCACCCGGAAAATGGCTGGAGTTTTGCTCACAACGCCCAGGAAGCCGCTGAAATGGGCTTTATGGCAGTTAATGTTGACAGCCTGGGCTGGTCATTTGGTCTGGGTGTTATCTTCCTTCTTTTGTTCCGCTGGGCAGCAAAACGTGCTACCACTGGTGTTCCATCCGGATGGCAAAATTTTGTCGAAATGATGGTGGAGTTTGTCGATGGGGTGGTAAAAGACAGCTTCCACGGCAGAAACCCCTGGATAGCCCCGATGGCCCTGACTATATTTGTCTGGGTTTTTCTGATGAACCTGATGGATCTGGTACCGGTGGATGTGATTCCCTGGCTAATGCTTCAGGCGGGAGTCCATTTCCAGAAAATCGTCCCCTCCACCGACCCCAATATTACGCTTGGCATGGCGCTCGCCGTTTTCGGCATGATCATCTATTACAGTATCAAGGTAAAAGGTATTGGTGGATTTCTGGGTGAACTCACCCTGCAACCCTTCTCTGCCAAGAACCCTGTGGTTCAGGCTGTTTTTATTCCTATCAATCTGGCCCTTGAACTGGTGGGCCTGTTGGCCAAACCTTTCTCACTGGGCTTGCGGTTGTTCGGCAATATGTACGCCGGCGAAATGATCTTTATCCTTATTGCGATGATGTACAGCGCAGGTTGGGTATTGGGCACCTTTGGTGGCGCTTTGCAGTTGGGGTGGGCAATATTCCACATTCTGATCATTACCCTGCAAGCATTTATATTTATGGTTTTGACCGTCGTGTACCTGAGTATGGCACACGAAGATCACTGATTTACTTTTAACTTTACTACTACAGTCATTAGGAGATAAAAATGGAACTCATCTTGGTTGCAGCCGCAATTATGGTTGGTTTTGGTGCCCTGGGTGCCGCAGTTGGTATGGGCTTGCTGGGGGGGAAACTCCTGGAAGGCACTGCTCGTCAACCGGAGCTGGGTCCGATGCTGCAAGGTAAAATGTTCCTTCTGGCAGGCCTGATTGATGCGATCCCGATGATCGGTGTGGGTATCGGTATGTACCTGATCTTTGCGGTTTATGCCGGTTAAGCAACAACAACCCGATTCTTTTTTTAACCCTAGGAACGAGGTGTTGGCGTGAATATTAACCTGACCCTATTCGGGCAGCTGGTTTCTTTCCTGTTCTTTGTGTGGTTCTGCAAAAAATTTGTATGGACCGCCATTATCAATGCAATGGAAGAACGGCAGAAGAAAATAGCCGATGGCTTGGATGCTGCTGATCGCGCTTCGCGCGATCTGGAGTTGGCCCAGGAAAAAGCCACCGAGCGGCTCAAGGAAGCCAAGCAAGAAGCGGCATCCATACTTGAGCAAGCAAACAAGCGAGCTAACCAGATAGTTGGTGAAGCCAAAGAAGAAGCCCGAGCCGAAGGTGATCGTCTCAAAGCAGCAGCTCAGGCGGAAATCGAACAAGACGTTAACCGGGCGAAAGAAGAACTTCGCAAAAGAGGTGCCGTGCTTGCTTTGGCCGGTGCTGAAAAAATCTTGCAGGCCAATATCGACGAAAGTGCAAACCGCACACTGGTCGATAAACTTGCAGCAGAGCTTTAACCGAGGTTTAACATGGCTGAATTAAGCACGTTGGCTCGGCCCTACGCAAAAGCAGCTTTTGAACATGCTGCGGAGGCGGGAGATCTGCAAAACTGGTCTGATGGTCTTGCTGTAGCTGCTGCTGTTGCACAGCATGATGTAGTAGAGAAGCTGCTGAGTTCGCCGACTTACACGGCAACACAGCAGGCAGAAAAAGTAATAACCGTTTGTGGTGATGCCATTTCCGGCAAGATACTGAATTTTATTCGGGTTTTGGCAGACAATCATCGTCTCAAACTGTTACCACAGATATATCAGCAATTTGAGATTCTCAAGGCGAACCGCGAAAAAACCGTTGAGGTGAATGTCGTGTCAGCCAGGGAGATCAGTGCTGAGCAACAAGAAAAGCTGGCCAGTGCGCTCAGTGCGAAACTGGAACGCACCGTTAATATGCAGGTGTCCATCGACAGCACACTGATAGGTGGTGCTGTAGTACGAGCTGGTGACACCGTCATAGACGGATCCATACGCGGGCGGTTGTCAAAACTTGCCGAAGCATTACATTCATAGGATTGAGGACCAGAGCACATGCAGCAACTGAATCCATCCGAAATCAGTGAGATCATCAAAGAGCGTATTGATAGCCTTGATGTTTCCTCTGAGGCGCAAAACGAAGGCACGATCGTTTCGGTATCTGACGGTATTATTCGCATACACGGCCTTGCCGATGTGATGTACGGTGAGATGATTGAATTCGAAGGTGGTATCTACGGTATGGCTCTCAACCTGGAGAGAGACTCCGTTGGTGCCGTTATTCTGGGTGACTATCAAAGTCTGGCCGAAGGTCAGAAAGCCCGTTGCACAGGTCGCATTCTCGAGGTCCCGGTTGGACCAGAGCTGGAAGGTCGCGTGCTTGACGCTCTGGGTAGCCCCATTGACGGCAAAGGTCCTCTCAACGCCAAGATGACAGATGCGCTTGAAAAAGTGGCGCCGGGTGTTATTGACCGCCAATCAGTTGATCAACCCGTACAAATCGGTCTCAAGGCAATCGACGCCATGGTACCGATCGGCCGTGGTCAGCGGGAATTGATTATTGGCGACCGCCAAATCGGTAAAACAGCGATTGCAGTAGATGCCATCATCAATCAGAAAGATTCTGGTATTAAGTGTATTTACGTGGCGATTGGTCAAAAGGCCTCATCCGTCGCGGCCGTTGTCCGTAAGCTCGAAGAGCACGGCGCCATGGCGCACACCATTGTGGTTGCAGCAACAGCATCTGATCCTGCTGCCATGCAATATCTGGCGCCCTTCGCCGGCTGTACTATGGGTGAGTATTACCGCGATCGCGGCCAGGACGCCTTGATTATTTATGACGATCTGACCAAGCAGGCCTG
>DDNV01000102.1:20641-31864 GCA_002341315.1 Cellvibrionales bacterium UBA2511 | reverse complement strand
TACTTGCACTCCCGTTTGTTGGAGCGTGCAGCACGCGTTAACGCGACGTATGTTGAAAAATTTACCGATGGTGAAGTAAAGGGAAAAACCGGCTCACTGACTGCTTTGCCGGTGATTGAAACCCAGGCAGGTGACGTATCGGCCTTCGTTCCCACAAACGTGATTTCGATCACTGACGGACAGATATTCCTTGAGGCTGACATGTTCAATGCCGGTATCCGGCCGGCGATGAACGCTGGTATCTCGGTATCACGGGTTGGTGGTTCAGCGCAGACCAAGGTTATCAAGAAACTGTCGGGTGGTATCCGTACTGCACTTGCTCAGTACCGGGAACTCGCTGCTTTTTCCCAGTTTGCCTCTGATTTGGATGAGGCTACCAAGTCTCAGCTTGATCACGGTGAGCGTGTTACTGAGCTGATGAAACAGGGTCAATATTCGCCACAAAGTGTGGCAGAAATGGCCGTGATGATTTATGCCGCTGACCGGGGTTATCTGAAAGAAGTCGAAGTCAACAAAATTGGTGATTTTGAGCAGGCGCTGCTTTCTTATATGAAAGCGGAACACGGCGACTTGCTTGATCAGATCAATCAGACTGGTGACTGGAACGACGACCTTGATGCCAGTTACAAGGCTGCGCTGGATAAGTTCATCAGCACTCAAACCTGGTAATTTCTGATTTGGGCTGACATTGTCGGCCCAAAATGGTGAAAGGCTAAATTATGGCAGTCGGAAAAGAAGTCAAAACCAAAATCAATAGTATCCGCAGCACACAGAAAATTACCAGTGCTATGGAGATGGTTGCTGCGAGTAAAATGCGGCGGGCCCAGGAACGCCGCGAAATAAGCAAGCCCTACGCTGACAGAATTCGTTCTGTCGTTGGTCATCTCGCGAATGCGAATGTTGAGTACAAACATCGCTACATGGAAGAGCGTGAAGTAAAACGGGTCGGCTTTATTATTGTTTCGACCGATCGGGGTCTGTGTGGTGGTCTGAATACGAACCTGTTCAAAGAAGTTATCAAGTCAATGAAGTCCTGGTCAAATGAAGGTGTCGAGATTGATCTCTGCGCTTTGGGTAACAAGGCCGCAGCTTTCTTTGGCAGTTACGGTGGCAATGTTGTTGCTACGGTTAAAGATTTGGGTGACCAGCCCTCTGCCAGTGATCTTATCGGGGGCGTAAAGGTGATGCTGGATGGCTACGATAAGGGAGCCATTGATCGCCTTTATCTGGTATCGAATGATTTCGTTAATACCATGACCCAAAAACCCGTTGTAGAGCAGCTGTTACCCCTACTGCCAATCGAAGACGATAAGATGAAGCATCACTGGGATTATATCTATGAGCCCGATGCCAAAGATCTGCTCGATGGACTTCTGGTTCGCTATATCGAATCTCAGGTTTATCAGGGTGTGGTAGAGAACAAGGCCTGCGAACAGGCCGCGAGAATGATCGCCATGAAGAGCGCCACCGATAATGCGGGTGATTTGATCAACGAGTTGCAGTTGCTTTACAACAAAGCACGTCAGGCGGCAATTACCCAGGAGCTGTCCGAGATCGTTAGTGGTGCAGCAGCCGTTTAAAACAAGATTTTACAGCCTTAGTTTAAGAGGAATCAGACATGAGTAGCGGACGTATCGTACAAATTATTGGTGCGGTGATTGACGTGGAGTTCCCGCGCGATCAGGTACCCAACGTATATGACGCACTGTTAGTTGATAAGCAAGGTCTGACCCTGGAAGTCCAGCAGCAGCTTGGTGATGGCGTAGTGCGTACTATTGCCATGGGTTCTTCAGAGGGTTTGAGCCGGGGCCTTAGTGTCGGTAACACCAACGCACCGATCAGCGTACCAGTCGGTATTGCAACACTCGGGCGCATCATGAATGTATTGGGTGATCCGATTGATGATTGTGGTCCCATTGGTGAAACTGAACGTGCTTCCATTCACCGTAAACCGCCTGCCTATGATGAACTGGCTGCGTCTACGGATCTGTTGGAAACCGGCATTAAAGTAATTGACTTGGTGTGTCCATTTGCCAAGGGCGGTAAAGTGGGTCTGTTCGGTGGTGCCGGTGTCGGTAAAACTGTGAACATGATGGAACTGATTAATAACATTGCCACCGAGCACTCCGGTCTTTCCGTGTTTGCCGGTGTTGGTGAGCGTACTCGGGAAGGTAACGATTTCTACTTTGAGATGCAGGAATCGAAAGTTGTTAACATCGAAACCCCCAGTGACTCCAAAGTGGCAATGGTTTACGGTCAGATGAACGAACCACCCGGTAACCGTCTTCGTGTGGCGCTGACCGGTCTTACCATGGCTGAAAAATTCCGTGATGAAGGTCGTGATGTACTGCTGTTTGTTGATAACATCTATCGTTACACGCTGGCGGGCACTGAAGTCTCTGCACTGCTGGGTCGTATGCCTTCTGCGGTTGGTTATCAGCCAACACTGGCAGAGGAAATGGGTGTTCTCCAGGAACGTATTACTTCAACCAAGGTTGGCTCCATTACTTCAGTGCAGGCCGTCTATGTTCCTGCAGATGACTTGACGGATCCGTCCCCCGCCACCACGTTTGCCCACCTTGACTCCACAGTTGTACTGAGTCGTGATATTGCAGCCAAGGGTATTTATCCTGCAGTAGATCCCTTGGATTCTACCTCCCGCCAGCTCGATCCGCTGGTTATTGGCCACGATCACTATGATACAGCCCGGGGTGTTCAGACGGTTCTGCAACGTTATAAAGAATTGAAGGACATCATTGCCATTCTTGGTATGGACGAGCTTTCAGAGGAAGACAAGCTGGTGGTTTCCCGTGCCAGAAAAATCGAGCGCTTCCTCTCGCAGCCTTTCCACGTGGCTGAGATCTTCACTGGCTCCCCTGGAAAATATGTCTCCTTGAAAGATACGATTGCTGGCTTTCAGGGGATTCTTAACGGCGACTACGACAACCTGCCCGAGCAAGCATTTTATATGGTAGGTACGATTGATGAAGCTGTTGAGAAAGCAGGGAAAATGAAGTAAACGATCAATATAGGCACTAAGATATGGCTATGACTGTGCACTGTGACATCGTAAGTGCCGAGCAGTACCTGTTCTCCGGATTGATAGAGCTTCTGGTCGCCAGTGGTTCACAGGGAGAACTGGGTATTACCTTTGGTCACGCGCCGCTGTTAACAGACCTAAAACCTGGCCCTGTTCGGATTGTTAAGCAGAACGGTGAAGAAGAGATTTATTACCTGTCTGGTGGCTATCTGGAAGTTCAGCCCAACAAGGTATCTATTCTGGCTGATACTGCACTGCGAGCTGATGATCTCGATGAAGCCGCAGCACTGGAAGCCAAGAAACATGCTGAACAGGATATGACCAATCAGAGCGGAGAATTTGATTATTCACGCGCTGCATCCCAGCTGGCTGCCGCTGCTGCTCAACTCCGCACCATTGAACAATTGCGTAAAAAAATGGGTGGAAAAAAATAACGCTTTTCTGAAATTTATAATGAAGGGTGGCTTTTGCCACCCTTTTTTTATGCGTGATTTTTATCCGTGACAAGGGTCGATACAGATCCTTCCAAGGTGGTAATCCATAACTGATACTGATTAAATACTTTGATTTACCGAGGAGATATCTATGGCAACGGACGTCGTCGTACTGGCCGCGGGCAAAGGTACCAGAATGAAATCCAGTCTGCCAAAAGTTCTGCATTGTTTGGCCGGGCGCCCCTTGCTGCAACATGTTGTCGATGCCGCGAACAGTCTGCAAACACCTAAAGTTATCATCGTTACTGGTCACGAGTCTGACAGGGTCAGATCGGAAATAAAGGGCACAGATTTGTGCTACGTTGAACAGCAACTGCAACTGGGTACGGCACATGCTGTGCAGCAGGCTCTCCCGCTTGTTCGCTGTGATGCCACCGTATTGATACTTTATGGCGATGTTCCGTTAATTCAACCGGACACGATACAGGCGATGGTAGATCTGGCAGTTGACGGTTCATTAGTGCTGTTAACGGCGGTACTGGATGACCCGTCCGGTTACGGGCGCATTATCAGAAACAGTGCGAAGGACGTGACGGCGATTGTTGAACAAAAAGATGCGACCCCGGAACAGCTCGGCATTCGTGAGGTGAATACAGGCGTATTGGCGTTACCTGCGGCAAAGCTAAAAAACTGGTTACCGGCAATCGATAACAACAATGCCCAGCAGGAATACTATCTAACAGACATCATTGCGCTTGCACACGAACATAATTGCAAGATCAAAACCTCGCAACCCCTGTTCCCGGAAGAGATAGAGGGCGTGAATAATCGTAGTCAGTTGAGCCGACTGGAGCGTTACTATCAGCGGCAGCATTCAGAACGACTGATGATGGCAGGTATCACCATCGCCGACCCGGACAGACTGGATGTGAGGGGAAAACTGACTGCCGGCACAGACAACTTCATCGATATTAATGTGCTTTTCGAGGGTGAGGTTGAGTTGGGTAATAACATCCATATTGGCCCGAACTGTGTAATTATCGACAGTTGTATTGGCGACGGGGTCGAAATAAAAGCAAACAGTATTGTGGAAGGCAGCATGATTGGCCCGGGATGTGTCGTGGGACCGTTCGCGAGATTGAGGGCGGGTACCGAGATGGCTGAAAATGCCAAAATAGGCAATTTTGTTGAAACCAAAAAGTCTATCCTTGGAAAAGGCACAAAAATCAATCATCTTAGCTATGTGGGTGATGCTTCCCTGGGTGCTAATGTCAATGTTGGAGCCGGCACGATCACCTGCAACTACGATGGTGTGAACAAACATCAGACGGTGATTGGTGACAATGCGTTTATTGGCTCAAACACCTCACTGGTGGCACCGGTTAATATTGGCAAGGATGCGACAGTGGGCGCTGGCTCCACCATTACATGTAATGTGGCCGATGATGAGCTGGGTTTGACCAGAGCGGAGCAACGCAACATTCAGGGCTGGAAGCGGCCGACAAAAAAGATACATCCCTCCAGTAATTAACGGAAAATTTTATGTGTGGAATAGTTGGGGCACAAGCACAGCGGAATGTGATCGGCATCCTGATCGAGGGGCTCAAAAGACTGGAGTATCGCGGTTATGATTCTGCCGGTCTGGCTGTGGTTGATCAAAACGGTGAGCTGCAGTTACGCAAAAAACAGGGCAAGGTGGCGCAGTTGGTCGATCGGTTGGTTGAGCAGCCAACCCGTGGCAACCTCGGAATTGCTCATACCCGCTGGGCAACTCATGGTATTCCCAATGAAACCAATGCCCACCCACATACGTCCGGCGGTGTGGCTGTTGTGCACAATGGCATTATTGAAAACCATGCCGAGCTGAAGAAAGAGCTGTTGAATCTGGGTTATCAGTTTGCGTCCGAAACTGATACCGAGGTGATTGCCCATCTGGTGAATCACTTGCTGAAAAGTGCCGGTTCACTCCGTGAGGCAGTGCAAGATTGCCTGACGCGATTGCGCGGTGCCTATGCGCTGGCAGTGATCAGTACCAGTGAACCCGGAATATTAATTGGTGCCCGAAGCGGTAGTCCACTGGTTATAGGTGTCGGTATCGAAGAAACATTCCTGGCTTCTGACCAAATGGCACTGCGCCAGGTAACGGATCGATTTGTGTTTCTCAAAGAGGGTGATCTGGTCGAGTTAAAAGAAGGCGACTATAGCGTTTTTGACAAAACTGGCAGCCTGGTAGAACGCGATATAGACACACTTCCAGGTGGTGACGATGTTGCTGACAAAGGTGGTTACCGCCATTACATGATGAAGGAGATATTTGAGCAGCCTGAAGTGCTTGAATCCACTCTGGAGGGACGTATCAGCCAAACCCAGGTTTTAACGGAAGCATTTGGCAGTCGCGCCGTTGAAATATTTCCCAAGATAAAAGCCGTGCATATAGTGGCCTGTGGCACCAGTTATCATGCCGGGCTTGTGGCCCGCTTCTGGTTGGAAGAATGGGCCGGTATTCCCTGTCAGGTCGAGGTGGCCAGTGAGTACCGCTACCGCAAGGTTGTTGTTCCCGCCGATACCTTGTTTGTCACGATTTCTCAATCCGGAGAAACGGCCGATACCCTTGCCGCCTTGGCCTCAGCAAAAACATCCGGCTATCTCGCCACACTGGTCATCTGTAATGTTGCCAACAGCTCGCTGGTTAGGGAGTCGGATATGGCCTTGATGACCTATGCCGGACCGGAAATCGGTGTTGCATCGACAAAAGCATTCACGACCCAGTTAGTGGCTTTGCAACTACTTTGTATCGGCATTGGCAAGAGCCATGGCCTGCCCGAAGAAACAGAGCGATTGCTGGTGGAAGCCCTTCGTCAGTTGCCACGGCTCTGTCGGGACACACTTTCACTGAATGGTCAGATTGAAGAAATCTTTGAGAGTTTTGCTGATAAGCAACACGCCCTTTATCTTGGCCGGGGTGTGCAGTATCCGGTTGCGCTAGAAGGTGCCCTTAAGCTCAAAGAGATTTCTTATATTCATGCTGAAGCCTACCCCTCGGGTGAACTCAAACACGGACCACTGGCACTGGTAGACAAGGATATGCCGGTGGTGGCGGTAGCGCCCAACAACGATTTACTCGAAAAATTGAAATCAAATCTACATGAAGTAAAAGCCCGTGGGGGGCAACTATTTGTCTTTGCCGACCTGAATGCCGGATTTGAAAATGAGACGGATGTGACGGTAATTAATCTTCCCCATGTTCCGAAGAGTCTGGAAGCCGTCATTTATACGATACCACTGCAATTACTCTCTTATCATGTGGCTGTGCTGAAGGGAACTGACGTCGATCAGCCGCGCAACCTGGCAAAGTCTGTCACTGTTGAGTAACGATTAAAACTGCCTGTCCCCCCAGGCAGTTTTTGAAGAACCCCCCTACTCCCGAGCCCTTCCTGCTAGCCCAGGGTTTATATCAAATCACCCACCTCCCACTAATTGCACATGGCCCCTGTGTGCAAGGTTTAGCCTGTCAGAACCAGTCAGGCCCCTCATTCCATGAGTCATGAACCCCGGAAATAGGCGTAGTTAACAACTAGGCACGATAAAATTAGTAATTGATCATCATAATATGATGATAGTATGATAATGAAAAATGAGTTGTATCCAATTCAAAGTTAAATAAGACACAAAGGCGCCGCTCGAACAAGCAAACTGCTGATGGCGAAAATATTTTTATGATGTGGGCAGGAAAATAGTCGAACAACCCAGACTGTCTACCGAAATCTGTTTTATCTCGTAGCTCGAACCTTTACCCCATTTTCAAATGGGGTTTTTTTTGGCTGTTTTTTGGTGAAATGCAGAGTTAATGATTTTCCAGTGGTTCCCGCAGCACTTCCAGACCGAGCTGCATTTCCAGCAGATGCTCTTGCAGACGACCGCCTTTATGCTGGGCTACGCCAATTGCCAGTACATCAATCAGTACCAGATGGGCAATACGGGATGACAGCGGCGTATAGATTTGGAAGTCTTCCTTGACGTCGATGGTTAACGGGATATTTGCGGCATTGGCGACCGGAGAATCTGAGGGTGCAATTGCGATAACAATGGCACCTCTGCTCTTTACGCGCTCCATGGCATTGATCAATGTCGTGGTCCTTCCCGACTGGGAAATGGCGATGACCACATCCCCGGGTGCCATGGAGGCGGCGGACATATTCTGTAAGTGCGGATCGGCATAGGCTGCAGCAGAGACCTGCAGACGGAAAAACTTGTGCTGGGCGTCGGTTGCCACGGCAGCGGACGCGCCAAACCCGTAGAATTCCACCCGGTTGGCTACACAGAGCGCCTGAACAGCCTGGTCAAGCATGTTCAGGTCCAATGAATCACGAACCTTCAGCAGGGTGTCGACAGTGGAATCGAAGACCTTGAAGGTGTATTCGGCCACAGAGTCCTGGTCAGTGACGGCAATCTGCCCGTAGCTCGGGCTGGATGCCAGTTGTTGTGCCAGGGCCAGTTTGAAATCCTGAAAACCATCACAGCCCACGGCGCGACAGAAGCGCACTACGGTGGGCTCGCTGACCTCGGCTTTCTCTGCCAGATCCACGATTCTCATGCGAATGACATCGGTCAGATTGGCCAGAATAAACTCTGCTACCTTGCGTTCCGATTTGCGTAAGCTGGGCAGGCTACTGCTGATAGCCCAGGTGAGTGCAGCAGGTTTCATGGTGATTTCTCCCTAACACGAGCTTTATTGTAAATAATTTACAGAAAAATGGAATTCTTGTAGTAAAAACCGGTTGCCGGGCGCACGGATCATCCACCCCGAGCGGGGGTTCTGATAGAATTCACCGCCATGGATGTCACGACAATACTCGATCCCCTAAACCCTGCTCAACGTGAGGCTGTTTCCAGCAACGCCAGTCATCTTCTGGTTCTGGCAGGTGCCGGCAGTGGTAAAACCCGCGTTCTTGTCCATCGGATTGCCTGGTTGATACAGGTGGAACAGGTTTCGCCCTATTCGATCATAGCGGTCACCTTTACCAATAAAGCGGCGAGGGAGATGCGGGGGCGTATTGAAGAACTGTTGGGTTTCTCCGCCCGGGGAATGTGGGTGGGCACCTTTCACGGATTGGCCCATCGACTACTCAAAATGCATTGGCAAGATGCGAGTCTGCCGGAAAATTTTCAGATACTGGACAGTGACGATCAGCTTCGGTTGGTAAAACGACTCTATCAGGGCCTGGGTATTGATGACAGTCGCTGGCCGCACCGACAGGCCCAGTCATTTATTAACAACCAGAAAGATGAGGGACTGCGCAGTCGCGATTTGCAACCGGCTCACGATCCCTATCAGCGAACCATGCAGCAGGTTTATGCTGCCTACGAGGAAGCCTGTGAGCGCGGCGGCATGGTGGATTTCGGTGAGCTACTGCTTCGTGCGCACGAGCTCTGGCTGAAAAATCCTGAACTTCTGCAGCATTATCAGCATCGTTTCCAGCATCTGCTGGCAGATGAGTTCCAGGATACCAATGCCATTCAATACGCCTGGTTGCGTGTGCTGGCAGGTGATCAGGTACCGGTAACAGCGGTGGGTGATGATGATCAGTCAATTTATGGCTGGCGCGGTGCCAAGGTGGAAAACATACGCTATTTTTCCCGCGATTATCCGGCCACCCAGACTGTAAGACTGGAACAGAATTACCGTTCCAGTAAAAACATCCTCGAAGCAGCCAATGCAGTGATTTCGCGCAACACCAATCGGTTGGGTAAAAATCTGTGGACGGACGATAATGAAGGTGAGGCCATCTCACTCTATGCCGCCTTCAACGAGCAGGATGAAGCCCGTTTTATTGCCGAGCGGCTGAGGGAATGGGTCAATCAGGGCAATCTACGCGAAGAGTCGGCCATTCTCTACCGCTCCAATGCACAATCCCGGGTACTCGAAGAAGCTTTGTTGCGAGCAGCCATCCCTTACCGTATCTACGGTGGACAAAAATTCTATGAGCGCCAGGAAATACGCAACGCCCTCGCCTACTTGAGATTGTTGGTCAATTGTCACGACGATGCCGCATTTGAGCGAGTGGTTAACACCCCGACCCGTGGTATCGGTGACAAAACAATCCAGGAATTGCGTGAGTTGGCCCGCGAAGAAGGGATGTCGCTCTGGCGAACAGCCGAGCACGCCATCGCTGCCGGTCGTTTTTCGGGCCGGGCCAGCAATGCTCTGGAAGCCTTCCTGAAACTACTGGCAAAACTCGGTGAAGAGTCTGCGGAGTTACCGCTGCATGAATTGGTAGACCACATTATTGAAGGGAGTGGGTTGATTGATTTCCATCGCCGGGAAAAAGGGGATCGCGGTGAATCCAGAGTGGAAAACCTGCAGGAGCTGGTGATCGCCTGTCGGTCCTTTGAACCGGAGGAAAAGGAGTTGCCATCATTGCCACAATTTCTCGATCGGGCCGCATTGGACGCCGGAGACCGGCAGGCAGATGTCGGGGAGGACGCGGTGCAACTGATGACATTACACTCGGCCAAAGGGCTTGAATTTCCGTTGGTCTTTCTGGCCGGTATGGAAGAAAACCTGTTTCCCCATCGGATGTCTGCCGAAGATCCCGATCGACTTGAGGAGGAGCGGCGGCTGGCCTATGTGGGGATTACCCGGGCGATGCAAAAACTCTACCTCACCTTTGCCGAATCCCGTCAGCAATATGG
This sequence comes from Cellvibrionales bacterium UBA2511, assembly GCA_002341315.1. GTDB lineage: Bacteria > Pseudomonadota > Gammaproteobacteria > Pseudomonadales > Porticoccaceae > Porticoccus. Next base: position 21,697 of record DDNV01000102.1, on the reverse strand, counting down.
CATCGAAAACTATAACCGCGTATCCCGCTTTGTCCGGGATATTCCGGCCAATCTGGTGGAAGAGGTTCGGTTGCGCGCCCAGATTAAGCGCCCTACCAGCTATGCCCGACAACCGGCAATGAATCTCAGTGATAGCGGTGAAGACACGGGCCTCTCTCTGGGACAGCGGGTTCTGCATCCTGTTTTCGGCGAGGGTGTCGTCATCAATTTTGAGGGCAATGGTGCACATGCCCGGGTACAGGTTAATTTTGATAAAGAGGGGACCAAATGGCTGGTTTTGGCCTATGCCAAACTCAGCCCGGTTGCCTGATCATTAAGGAAAAAACTATGAAAGCGCCTATCTTGTCGGCAATGCTGTTATTGGTCCTGGTGGGCTGTAGTGGCGACCGTGACGCTGCATCCCCGGATCGTGAGCAGCAGGCTACCCAGAAAACCTACCAGTGGAAAATGGTCACTACCTGGCCAAAAAACTTTCCCGGCCTGGGGATGGCCGCTGAAAACTTTGCTGAGCTGGTGGCGCGTATGAGTGGTGGCCGGCTCAAAGTCAAGGTCTACGGCGCGGGTCAGTTGGTGCCGGCTATGGAGGTCTTCGATGCTGTTTCACAGGGTACCGTCGAAATGGGGCATGGGGCTTCCTATTACTGGAAGGGAAAATCTCCGACCACAGCACTTTTTACGACCATCCCCTTCGGCCTCAATGCACAGGAAATGAATGGCTGGTTGCACTATGGTGGTGGCATGGCGTTATGGCGTGAGCTTTATGAACCCTTTAACCTGATACCGCTGGCAGCGGGCAATACCGGTGTACAGATGGCCGGCTGGTTTAATCGTGAAATCAATTCCCTGGCAGATCTCAAGGGGTTGAAAATGCGGATACCGGGTTTGGGTGGCGAGGTGATCAGCCGCATGGGTGTGGAGGCAGTCAATATTCCTGGCGGGGATCTCTATATCGCGATGCAAACGGGTGTGATTGATGCCACCGAGTGGGTCGGTCCCTACAATGATCTGGCATTTGGTTTTCATCAGGTGGCCAAGTACTACTATTATCCGGGTTGG
>DDNV01000102.1:20248-20495 GCA_002341315.1 Cellvibrionales bacterium UBA2511 | reverse complement strand
TACTACTATTATCCGGGTTGGCACGAACCGGGCCCGACACTGGAGTTGATGGTTAACAAACAGGCTTTTTCCTCCCTGCCAGATGATCTGCAGGCGATTGTCGAAGTTGCAGCGCGAGCGATTAATCAGGATATGCTGGACGATTACACCGCTCGCAACAACGGTGCGTTAAAGGAATTGGTGGAAACTCATGGTGTCGAGGTGCGGCCGCTACCCGATGAGGTTCTGGCGGAACTGAATCGTGTCA
>DDNV01000102.1:12949-20149 GCA_002341315.1 Cellvibrionales bacterium UBA2511 | reverse complement strand
GGCGGAACTGAATCGTGTCACCGATCAGGTTCTGGAGGAAATTGCCAACAAAGATCCCCTGTTCAAGCGGGTTTATGAATCCCAGAATGCTTTCAAAACCGGTGTGATGGACTATCACAAAATTTCGGAAGAAGCGTATTATCGTGCCCGGGAGCTGAAATAGCTGGTTGTCCCGGCGGGGAAACTCAAAGGGGCTGCGTAAAAGCCTCCGGTTCCGGCTGATCGTCGAACTGTTCCTGAAATGCCTCAACGCTGTCTGTGGCTTTCCTCAGGGTGGTGAATTCCGCAATATGAAAGAGCGCTTCTCCCTCGTTCACCAGAGGGATCTGCGATGCAGCGATAACAATGCCATCACTGCGTGATTTCAGTGGTTTTTCCGGGCCACCGAATGGCGAAGCGAGATAGGCCAGTATCTGGCCCTCTTTGACCCGTTGTCCCAATTTGATTTTACTGATCACGATGCCGTCCCGCTCCGCCCGCAGCCAGTAGCTTCGACTGGCCTTTACCGGGACCAGTTTGCGGGGGGGCTGCTCTGTTCGGGCCGGCAGCATGCCGAGGTGGCGCATGACCGACATGATGCCCCGCACCCCTGCCTTTATGGCAGGTTCGTCAAAACGCAGCGCTTCTCCTGCTTCATAGAGTATCACCGGTATCCCCAGCTCGGCGGCGGCGGCACGCAGTGAACCATCCCTGACTTTGGCATCCATAAAAATGGGTGCACCAAAGGCCTCTGCCATACCCAGTGCGGCGGGGTCATCGAGATCCCCACGAATTTGTGAAAGATTCTTGCGATGGATAGCGCCGGTATGAAGATCAATAACGTGCGTGCAATGGCTGAGCAGTTCCGTATGAATCAGGTTGGCCAGGCGGCTTCCCAGTGGCCCCCGTGGTGAGCCGGGAAAGCATCGGTTTAAATCGCGTCGATCCGGTAAATAACGGGATTGCTGGATAAAACCGAACATATTTACAATCGGCACAATCAGTAATGTACCGGATAAACGACGTAGTAAGCGCTTGCCAACAATGCGACGGCAGATTTCGATGCCGTTGATCTCATCACCGTGAATCGCCGCGCAAACCAATAGCACTGGCCCGGGTTTTCGGCTGTGTATGACCTCGACCGGCAAGTCGATGGGCGTGTCTGTATACAGGCGTGCAGCGGGGATGGACAATAATCGCGTCTCCCCGGGGTTGATGACTTCGCCTGCCAGTTTCAGGGGTAACCTGCTCAAAACAGCGATCCCCCTAGCCCTGTCCGCGGGTTTTGGTGCGGGACTGCCGGGCATTTTTTTCAATGAACTGAATGATATTACCCGCTACGTCCTTGCCGGTGGCCGTTTCAATGCCCTCAAGGCCCGGCGATGAATTCACTTCCATCACCAGTGGCCCATGGTTGGAGCGAAGAATGTCCACCCCCGCCACATTCAGTCCCATGGTTTTGGCAGCGCGAACAGCAGTGGAACGCTCCGCTGGAGAAAGCCTGGCCAACGTTGCTGTCCCGCCACGGTGCAGATTGGAGCGGAACTCTCCCGGCTGTGCCTGCCGTTGCATGGCTGCGACCACCTTGTCGCCAATGACCAGACAGCGAATATCCGCACCACCGGATTCCGAGATATACTCCTGAACCATAATATCGGCTTTCAGGCCCATAAACGCTTCAATCACGCTTTCAGCCGCTTTGCGGGTTTCCGCCATCACCACACCGATACCCTGGGTGCCTTCGAGCAGTTTGACCACCAGCGGTGGTCCGCCCACCATATCGATCAGATCCGGAATATCACTGGGTTTGTTGGCATATCCGGTGACGGGCAGGCCAATCCCCTTGCGCGACAACAATTGCAGGGAGCGCAATTTGTCCCGGGAGCGGGTGATGGCCACAGATTCGTTCAGTGGATAAACTCCCATCATCTCGAACTGACGCAGTACGGCCGTACCGTACGTGGTGACCGACGCACCGATGCGGGGAATCACAACGTCAAAAGGCGGTAGCTCCACGCCCTTCACATGAATGCTGGGGTTTTGGATATTGATGTTCATGTAGCATTTCAATACATCAATAATTCTGACTTCATGGCCGCGTTCTATTGCTGCCTCTTTCAGGCGACGCGTGGAATACAAGTCGGCATTGCGGGACAGAATGGCAATTCTCATTTATTTTTTCCCGCTAAAAAGGATGTCTGTGGATCCACAATGAACTGCCCCGCCAGGGCCGAACGACCCAACAGCATACGAAATCTCATGGTATCCCGATTGGTGAGGGTCATTTCTATGGGCCAACACTGGGTTCCGAGCACTACAGTGGTTTTTATTACAATACGCCGTTCACAATGACCCCCGGAATCAGTGACGACCCGCTCATCTACAATGGGTGCTGCGCAACAGATACTTTGCGTATTTCCCTGCAGGGGATGGACCCAGATTCTTACCCAGGGTGAACCCCGTTCCGTGAAGGGTTCCAGTCGATGAGCGTGCAAACAGGAGGTGCGTGCGCCAGTATCCACCTTGGCTTTAATTCGGGCAATCCCCAAATCGGGTAAGGCCAACCATTCCCGCCAACCAATCAGCTGCGTCATGCTGTTTTTCCGAGTAACAGCGTTGTCCCTTGATGGATCAATCACTGGCTAATTTCTTTAAAAAAGCCTGCATTTCACGCTCGGCCTGACTGTCACCGGCAGCACGGGCTTTTTCAAGCCCCTTCGTGAAAGATTGTTTTGCCGCATCCGGCTGTTTAAGTTTCAACTGTGCCCGCCCCAAGAGGTTGTAGGCAGCGGTATAGTTTTCATCCAGTGCCAGACAGCGCTCCAGGTGCTCGATTGCCTGCACATGGCGCTTTTCACCGAGACAGGCGCTGCCGAGACCAAATCGAAGCATTGCCGAATCGTTGCCTTGGGCGAGCATTTCTTCAAGGTTATCGATCAGTGTCATGGAAGTCTCCCTGATCAACGGTTTGTCCGTTTTATTACCACTGTTACTTTTTGTACAGGCGGTTTTAGCGGCGCCAGAACATCGGGGTGAAGAGTACCAGAAGCGTAAATATTTCCAGTCGGCCCAACAGCATACCGATACAGAGTATCCACTTGGCGAAAATATTGATGTTGCCATAATGGGCCGCTACATCCCCGAGCCCGGGGCCGAGGTTATTGAGAGTCGCAGCGGTAGCGGACCAGGACGTCACATAGTCGAGGCCTGACGCCAGTAGCAGCAAGACCATCAGATAATAGACAGCAAGATAAACACCGAAAAATGCCCAGATAGCGTTGGTTATCTTCTCGGGTACGCTGCGATTACGTATTTTGATGGGAAATAGTGCATTGGGGTGAATCAGGCGGTAGATTTCCCGGAGGCTCTGCTTCGCCAGAATCAGCATGCGACCCACTTTAATACCGCCACCAGTGGAATTGGCGCAGGCGCCAAAAAATGATAGAAAAAGCATCAGAAAAGGCAGAAAAGTGGGCCAGATACTGAAATCATCAGTGGTAAACCCGGTGGTTGTCATAATAGACACCAGCTGAAAAATACCGTGATAAATGCTTTCACCCGTGCCGTAGGTACCATTCCAGATAAGATAGCCAGTTACCAGAATACTGCCGGTCAGCAGCATTTGCAGATAAAGCTTGGCCTCGGGGTTGCGCAGATAGTGAGAGAGCGATTTTCTGACAAAGCCATAGTAGTGAAGGCCAAAGTTCAGACCAGAAACGATCATGAAGAAAACGCAGATACCAACAATAGTGGTGTTGCCATCAAAATAGCCCATGCTAGCGTCGTGAGTGGAAAAACCACCAATGGCTACGGTCGAAAAACTGTGTCCAATCGCGTCAAAAAAAGTCATGCCGGCCAGCCAGTAAGCAAGCATGCACGCAACAGTGAGGCCAAGGTAGATAAAAAATAGTGCTTTTGCCGTTTCAGTGATGCGAGGGGTCAGTTTGTTATCCTTGACGGGTCCCGGTGTTTCTGCACGGTAGAGCTGCATACCGCCAACGCCCAGCATGGGCATGATGGCCACGGCGATGACAACGATCCCGATACCACCCAACCATTGCAACTGCTGGCGGTAATAGAGAATGGATTTGGGCAGAAGATCCAGGCCGGTGATCACGGTGGCACCAGTGGTGGTGAGGCCTGACATGGATTCAAATACGGCGTCTGTGATACTTAACTGCAATGACTCGGAAAGTACAAAAGGCAGCGCCCCGACAAGGGCCAGCTCAACCCAGAACATCACAGTAATCAGGAACCCGTCACGGCTGCGAAGTTCTGCCCGTTGACGGCTGAACGGCAGCCACATGAGCACGCCCAATGAAAAAGTGATGGCAAAGGACAGGAAAAAAGCCGCATGGGTTTGTTCATCGTAAATCGTGGCGACCACGATGGGTGTCAGCAGCGTCAGGCTGAAAACCATGAGCAGCAACCCGAGGACTTTTGAAATCACATTAAAATGCATAGGCTAGGACTTCGCTACCAACGCTAGAAAAAGGTGAAGCCAACGGCAAACAGTTTTTCCACTTCCCGGGTACGGCGTTTGTCCACCACAAAGACAATGGCGTGATCGTTGTTTTTCACCACCGTGTCGTGATGTGCAATGATGACCTCGCCGTCGCGCACCAGTGCCGCCAGGGTGACGCCGGGGGGTGATTTGATTTCTTCGATGGTTCTGCTGACCACTTTGGATGTTTTACTGTCGCCATGCACGACGATTTCCATTGCCTCAGCGGCGCCCCGGCGGAGAGAGTGCGCTTTAACCGTATCACCGCGCCGCACGTGGCTGAGCAGAATACTGGTGGTGGCCTGTTGAGGGGAGATGGCAATGTCAATTTCACCCCCTTGAACCAGGTCGGCATAAACCGGGTTGTTGATCAGGGTCATCACTTTGCGAGCGCCCAGCCTTTTCGCCAGCAGTGAAGCCATGATATTCACTTCATCGTCATTGGTCAGGGCAAGAAAAACGTCGCTACGCTCGATATTTTCCTCGAGTAACAGGTCCTGATCCGTGGCGGAGCCATTGAGTACGATGGTTTTATCCAGTCGTTCGGAAATGTACTGGCACCGCTCCTCCGAAAATTCGATGATTTTTATGTTGTACTGTTTTTCCAGTGCCTTGGCCAGGCGATAGCCGATATTGCCACCCCCGGCTATGACAATTCGCTGGTAGGAATTTTCAAGCCTGCGCAATTCGCCCATGACCTTGCGAATATCTTTTTTGGCAGCGATAAAAAATACCTCGTCGCCCTCCTCTATGACAGTATCGCCCTGGGGGAAAATAGGTCGGTCGCGGCGGAAAATCGCTGCTACCCGGGCATCCACTTTGGGCATGTGCTTGCGGAGGAGTCGCAATTCTTTTCCCACCAGCGGGCCACCCTTGAATGCGCGGACTGCTACCAGTTGGATCAGACCTTCGGCAAAATCGATAACCTGAAGACTGCCGGGTTGCTCGATCAGACGAAATATATAGTCGGTGACCACCTGTTCTGGGGTAATCAGGAAATCCACCGGGCAGTTGGCATCATTGAATAGGCGCTCACGCACTTTATCGTCGGTGTAGCTGCGATCGCGAATCCGGGCAATTTTGGTGGGTGTGCGAAACAGGGAATAGGCAACCTGACAGGACGCCATGTTGATTTCGTCGCTGCTAGTGACTGCCACTAGCATGTCGGCGTCTTCAATCCCTGCGCGGATCAGGACGTCCGGGTGAGAGGCCATGCCATAGACGGTGCGAATATCCAGCCGGTCCTGAAGTTCGCGAAGGCGGTGGTCGTTCGTATCGATGACAGAAATATCGTTAGCTTCTCCGGCCAGATGCTCGGCGAGTGTTCCACCCACTTGGCCGGCACCGGTAATGACGATTTTCATAGCTGGAAATTCCCGTTATTTCGTTAATAACCCGGACTTTTGAGAAGAAACAACCAACGCGCCGTTAAGCGATTGCTGTCTTGACCAGACGGGCAAAATAAAATCCGTCATGGCCACCTATCTGTGGCATCAACTGGCGCCCTGCAGATGTTGCCATGCCCGCTTCGGTTGCCACCGGTTCGACATGGACAGAATGGTTGTCCCTGGCGAATTCTGCGATGACCTGATCATTTTCCTGGGCCAGTGTGGAGCAGGTCGCGTAAAGTAAAATCCCGCCCTCTGCCAACAGTGGCCACAGTGCCCTCAACAGGGATAACTGCAAGGTGGCCAGCTTAGCAATATCCGTTGGTCTGCGCATTAGTTTCACATCCGGGTGTCGACGGATAACACCCGTGGCGGAGCAGGGTGCATCCAGTAAAATCCGATCGAAGGGGTGGCCATCCCACCAGCTGGCTATATCGGCGGTATCTGCGGCGATCAGCTTGGCCTGCAAACCGAGTCGCAGCAGGTTATCGGTTACCCGCGTCAGTCGTTCCGCCGCGATGTCGATGGCAATGACGTCGCCCTGGTTATTAAGCAGCTCGAGTATGTGACCGGTTTTGCCACCCGGTGCACAACAGGCGTCCAGGACGCGCTGACCGGATCTGGGCGACAGTAGCTGGGCCGCCAGCTGGGCCGCCTCATCCTGCACGCTCACTTGACCCTCGGCAAAACCGGGTAAGTTAATAACATCACAGGGTTGCTGCAGGGTGATACCGACATCGCTGAATGGCGTGGGATATGCCTGGATATCTGCTTCTGCCAGTTTCGAGAGGTATTGGTCCCGGCTACAGCGGATTTGGTTTACCCGCAGGGTCATGGGGGGCTGATGGTTGTTGGCCGCCACCAGTTGATCCACCTGCTCCGGCCAGGCCGCCTGCCAGAGGTCAATGAGCCAATCAGGGTGTGCGGTCTGAAATGCACGACGACCCCCCAGTTTGATATCGAGTGTGGCGCGCTCACGTAAAAATCGTCGCAGTACCGCGTTGGTAAGACCTTTGGCCCAGTTTTTATTCAGGTTCTGACAGGTGGCTACGGCTTCATTGACTGCTGCGTGAGGGGGGATTCGGGTTTCCAGTAACTGATAAAGCGAACAGGCCAGGGTTGCCTCTATGTCAAAATCCTTTTCCTTGAAGGGTTTTGCCAGCAATTCTGCGAGGTACACAGACAGTCGCGGGTAGAACCGCAATGTGCCATAACACAACTGTTGCAACAATCCGCGGTCGCGGTCATCTACTTTGGCCAGGTACTCGGGCAGAAGTGTATTGAGTGAGCCCTCACCTCGCAGCACAGACGCGATAATTTTAGCGGTAG
>DDNV01000102.1:12205-12817 GCA_002341315.1 Cellvibrionales bacterium UBA2511 | reverse complement strand
CTGACATTCATGTGCCCATTACCGTACCCGGGGAAAACAGATCGGCCTGTGCATTGAGCACTTCCCCGGCATGGAGGGGTCTCTTGCCGGGCAGTTGCAGTACCGTGATTAACAGGCACCCCTCTCCGGTTTTTACCAGAATACCGGATTTATCGGTATGAATGATCGTACCCGGTGCCACATTGTGGTGTTGATCTGGCACCGCGACACCCTTCCAGATACGGATCCGATCTCCCGAGATTGTGCTGTAACAGATCGGGAAAGGGTTAAAGGCACGAATTTTCAAAACCAGCGTTTTGACAGCTTCATGCCAGTTTATCAGGGCTTCCTGCTTGGTAATTTTTGGTGCGTAATTGCTTTGCTCGTCATCCTGTTTCTCCGCCACAATCTTTCCCTGTGCAATCTCGTCCAGGACCGTGAGCAGGGCGTCGGGGCCGATCCCGGCCAGTTTGTCATGGAGGGAACCGGCATCATCTTCCGCTTCTATGGGGCAGCGGGCCTTGAGCAGAATATCGCCGGTGTCCAGGCCCTCAGCCATCTGCATAATGGTTACCCCGGTTTCGGTATCGCCCGCTTCTATTGCACGCTGGATGGGGGCGGCACCTCGCCAGC
>DDNV01000102.1:9716-11992 GCA_002341315.1 Cellvibrionales bacterium UBA2511 | reverse complement strand
TTACACCATAGTTGGCCAGGATTTGCTGCTCCGCCGCCGCTTTCAGGCTGAGTGGCTGATGAACAGGTATCTGCTGATCGGTAGCCAGCAACTTGACCGGGCTGGCAGTGAGTTTTTTGCCGCGCCCGGCGGGGCGATCAGGCTGTGTGAATACGGCGACCACTTGGTGGGATGGGCAATCCAGTAATGCTCGGAGGTGTGCTGCTGCAAATTGCGGGGTGCCGGCAAATACGATTCGCAAAGAAGGGTCCTCAGTGTCGACCAACCGGTGTCAGTCTTGTTGACGGTGGAGCTTTTCCAGTTTTTGCCGGATTCGCTGCCGTTTGATGGGTGACAGATAATCCACGAAAAGCTTGCCGTCGAGGTGGTCAATTTCGTGCTGGATACAGACGGCCAGCAGGCCTTCCGGCTCAAGCACGTAGGGCTGTCCCTCCCGGTCGAGCGCGCTCAGACGAATATGTTCAGGACGTTGGATGGTTTCATAAAAACCGGGCACTGACAGACAGCCTTCCTGATGTGGGCAGGTAATGTCGTCCAGTATATCTACCTGTGGATTGATCATCACAATCGGCTGGTCACCTTCGTCTGATAAATCCATGACCACAATCCGCTGGTCTACGTTGACTTGGGTAGCAGCAAGGCCAATGCCGTTAGCCTGGTACATGGTTTCCAGCATATCGTCCACCAGCGATCTGGTGTTCTGATCGATTTCTGCTACGGGAGTAGCCCTGATACGCAGTCGTGGGTCAGGAAATTCAAGGATGTTGAGTATTGACATTTGTTTGTGACGAGTTTCTAGCAATCTGGCTTAAACCACTGCTAACATAAGGCCAATGGAGCGGAATATCACTTAATATAGTCGAGTGGGAAGTATACACACAATCCGGATATAGCACACAGGACGGCCATAAGATGAAAAAAACATTGTTGGGAATAGTAGCTGCTTGCGCTATTGCAATTGCCGCCATTGCTGCAGAGGCACCCTTTAATGAGGATGTCCCCGAAAAATATACCGTGAAGAAAGGCGACACCCTGTGGGATATCTCTGATCTGTATCTGCGGGATCCCTGGTTATGGCCTGAGATCTGGTACGCCAACCCTCAGATTGCTAACCCCCATCTGATTTATCCCGGTGATATTATTTCCATGGTCTATATTGATGGCCGTCCCCGTTTGATGCTGGAAAAGCGCGATCGGCGGGTAAAACTGTCCCCCGAAGTTAAGGTTGTGCCAGAGTCGGAGGCCATTCCGGCACTGCCACTGGATATCATCAACAGTTTTCTGACCCGCAACCGTATTGTCACCCAGGAAGAGGTCGATAGAGCTCCTTACGTGGTGGCGGGCTATGAGAAAAAATTACTCTCTGGATCGGGAGATACGTTCTACGCCCGTGGCCAGTTTGATGAAACCCCGACCTACGGACTCTACCGGGTTGGTGAGCCCTATCTGGATCCGGTGACCCAGGAAATATTGGGCATACGCGCGCAGGATGTGGGGTCCGCCAAGGTGCAAAGAGTGGCCGATGATATAGCCACCATGCTGGCGACCCGATCTCTTGAGGAAGTGCGTATTGGGGAGCGCTTGCTGCCCCATGAAGAGCGACCACTCAATTCCATCTTTTACCCCAGTGCGCCCGACTCTACGGTTGAAGGTGAGATTATGGCTGTTGAGGGTGGTATCACCCAGGTTGGGCATCTCGACGTGGTGTCTATTAACCGGGGTGAGCGCGAAGGCCTCGAAGCGGGAAATATTCTGGCCATCTTCAAACGTGGCGAGGAAGTAACTGACTATATCGCCAAGGAAAAAATAAATCTGCCTAACGAGCAGGCCGGCTTGTTGATGATATTCCGCACGTTTGAAAAAATGAGTTATGGTTTGGTCATCGAGGCCGAGCGCCCTCTGGCGGTAAACGATCTTGTCAAAAACCCCTAGGCAACAGGGTAACTAAAACGCCGACCTGTGTCGGCGTTTTTTATGGGCAACGGGTATCAAGCAGGTCAAACAGGTAAGGGAGTACCAAGCCAATGGACAGGGAGTCCAAAGCAGCACTGGTCATGGCTTTTCTTGATGGATGCTCCCCTGCCGACAGTGTCAGACTGTGTCGGTCGGCGGGTTCCTTTGTCGAGGCAGCTGCTCAGGCAGAAGACTATTTTTCCTCTGGTTCCGCCAGTCAGTCGGGAAAGTATTTCCAAAAACACCATAATAATCGAGCGGAACGGGAAGATCGGGCAGAGCAGGTGCTGGATTGGTGCCGACATAATCAGGTGACCTGCCTC
>DDNV01000102.1:7697-9615 GCA_002341315.1 Cellvibrionales bacterium UBA2511 | reverse complement strand
ATAATCAGGTGACCTGCCTCAATTTGCTCGACCCGGATTACCCCCCTCTTTTACTGGAGCTGAGTGTTCCTCCCCCCCTGTTGTTTATTCGTGGCGATGCGCAGTTGCTGTCCATGCCACAAATCGCCATTGTTGGCAGTCGCAATGCCAGTCCCGGTGGACTGGGTAATGCCCGGGCCTTTGCCGCCGCTTTGGCGGCCAGTGGTTTTGTGATCACCAGTGGTCTGGCGCTGGGCATTGATGGGGCGGCTCATGATGGAGCCCTGCAAACGGGCAAAACCATCGCTGTGCTGGGGACCGGTCTGGATGTGATCTACCCGCGCCGACACGATGATTTGTATCGGCGGATAGTTGCTCAAGGGGGTGCAGTCGTCAGTGAGTTTTTGCCAGAAACACCACCCTTTGCGGGCAATTTTCCCCGTCGCAACCGGATAATCAGTGGTCTGAGTCTGGGCATTCTGGTGGTTGAAGCGGCATTGAAGAGCGGGTCGCTGATCACTGCCCGGTACGGTCTGGAACAGGGGCGGGAAGTATTTGCCATTCCCGGTTCGATCCATAGTGCTTTCAGTAAAGGCACCCATCAGCTGCTCAAACAGGGCGCGACTCTGGTGGAATCGGCAGCGGATATTGCAGAGCAACTGGGTGGTCTGCTGGCCTCTATGGCGCCGGACGTTAAAACAGGTCAGCAACCGCCGACAGAAGCAGGACAGGTCCTGCTGGAGGCGATGGGATTCGACCCGGTTGATATGGATATGCTTGTGCAGCGTACGGCCATGTCAGTGAATACGTTGACACAGGAGCTGCTGTTGCTGGAACTGGAGGGTGCAATTGCTGTTGGGCAGGGAATTTATCAGCGGTTGCGCTAGCAAATGGCCCTTCTCATGGGGTTCATACATTGATGAGCAACAAACCCTCCTGTTAACAAGCGCATTTTATTGCGAAATTCCCCGGGTTCGGGTAGCCTGCCGCGTTTTCAGGGGGATTAAAAAATGAACAAACCCTTTATTGCCATCCTGATGGGTTCGGACTCGGATCTGCCAGTCATGGAAGCCAGCTTTGAAGTGCTCAAAAAGTTCGAGGTGCCCTTCGAAGTTAAAGTATCGTCGGCGCATCGAACGCCAGAGGCAACGCACCGTTATGTGAAGGATGCCGACCAGCGGGGCTGTGCAGCCTTTATATGTGCTGCGGGCATGGCGGCGCATCTGGCGGGTGCCGTTGCAGCCAATACGCTCAAGCCCGTGATTGGGGTGCCTATCAACTCATCACTGGATGGCCTTGATGCGTTGCTCTCAACGGTGCAAATGCCCGGTGGAATTCCGGTTGCTACCGTGGCAATCGGCAAGGCAGGTGCCAAGAACGCAGCCTATCTGGCAGCCCAGATAATTGGTGTCAGTGATACTGTGTTGCACCAGAAGTTGCTGGATGAGCGAGCAGATAATGCCCGTGCCATTCTGGAAAAAGACGCGGCATTACAAGAGAAGCTGAAAAGCCTCTGAGCCGCGTCTCCGTGGACAATTTTCGTATAGTCAGGGCGGTGGATTGCCTGCGTGCTGGTGGGGTGGTGGCCTACCCCACAGAGGCAGTCTGGGGCCTCGGTTGCAACCCGTTTTCAGAGGCAGCCGTCATGCGGCTGTTGGCGCTCAAAAAACGCCGTCGGGACATGGGGCTCATCGTGATCGCCGCCTCAATCGAACAGCTGGAACCTTTTTTGGCGGGCATACCAGTGCCTGATCGCCAGCTACTAGAGGCCAGTTGGCCGGGTCCGCAGACTTGGCTGGTACCCAATAATGGTTATGCGCCAACCTGGGTTACCGGCGGCAGAGAAACCCTGGCGCTACGCGTGACGAACCACCCTGTGGCTGCAGCACTTTGTCGTGCTTATGGGGGGGGAGTGATTTCTACGTCTGCCAACCCGCAG
>DDNV01000102.1:902-7566 GCA_002341315.1 Cellvibrionales bacterium UBA2511 | reverse complement strand
CCGGCCGTTTCTATGCTAAAGCTGAATCTTTATTTTTATGGTCAGCTTGATTATGTGCTGCCCGGTCCATTGGGTGGCCTGACATCTCCGACACCGATCAAAAACCTGAAAACCGGAGAGATGATCCGGGGCAGCTGATGCTCCGATTTTTACATTGTCGGTAAGTTGTCAATGGCGGATCGGCCTATCACACTGTGTATTTATATGACCTAACCCCATTGTTTTGAGGATCTCATGACAGATAAAGCGGCCGTTAAACAGTACCTGCTGAATTTGCAGGATCGTATCTGCCATGCCTTACAGCTGGAAGATGATCGCAGCAGGTTTGCAGAGGAAAACTGGGTTCGCGAAGAGGGTGGTGGCGGTCGCAGTCGGGTGATAGTGGATGGATCGGTATTTGAAAAAGGTGGGGTGAACTTTTCCCACGTCTATGGGACACAGCTGCCCCCGTCTGCCACCGCAGCCCGACCGGAACTGGCGGGGCGAAGCTTTGAAGCCATGGGCGTGTCACTGGTGATCCATCCGGAAAACCCCTATGTCCCCACCTCCCATGCGAACGTCCGGTTTTTTATTGCGGAGAAGGAAGACGAAGAGCCCGTCTGGTGGTTCGGGGGCGGCTATGATCTGACACCCTACTACGGCAATGAGGAAGATTGTCGTCATTGGCATCAGACAGCCCGTGCCGCCTGCCAACCCTTTGGCCCGGAGATTTACCCCCGTTTCAAGCAGTGGTGTGACGAGTACTTTTTCCTCAAGCACCGCAACGAACCCCGTGGGGTTGGCGGCCTGTTTTTCGATGATTATAACGAGGCGGGGTTTGAGCAGAGTTTTGCCCTGACAAGGGCGGTTGGAGATAGCTATATTGATGCTTACCTGCCTATTGTCCGGCGACGAAAACATGTTCCCTGGGGACAGCGCGAGCGCCAGTTTCAATTATATCGGCGTGGTCGCTACGTGGAATTTAATCTGGTTTATGACCGGGGAACACTGTTTGGTCTGCAGACGGGTGGCAGAACCGAATCCATTCTCATGTCGCTGCCGCCATTGGTTCGTTGGGAATACAATTGGCAACCCGAACCCGGTTCCGCCGAGGCGGAGCTCTACCAGTTATATCTGCAACCACGCCAGTGGGTTTGAGTTATACAAAATGGGAAGACCAGCATGACTGATCGTTACGCCGTTTTTGGCAATCCTGTGGAGCACAGTAAGTCGCCGCAAATTCATCGGGCCTTTGCTGCCCAGACGGGTGAAGCGATTGAATACGACAAACAATCTGTGGAGCCAGATGGCTTTTATCGTGCTGCGGACACCTTTTTTACAGAGGGTGGTAAGGGTCTTAACGTCACGGTGCCATTCAAGCAGGAGGCCTATGGTTATGCTGCAAGGCTGACGAATCGTGCCCGCCATGCGGGTGCAGTTAACACCCTGGCCCTGCAGAATGATGGCACGGTATTGGGGGACAACACCGATGGCATCGGTATGGTCAGAGACATGCTTGAGAACCTCAACTGGCAGATTAAAGGCCGAAAAGTGCTGGTTCTCGGTGCCGGTGGTGCAGTGCGTGGCATCCTTGAGCCTTTGCTGGAGCAATTGCCTCAGCATGTGGTCATTGCCAACCGTACACTGGCTAAGGCGCTGCAACTGGCTAAAGGATTTGCGGAAATGGGTTACTTGCTCGGTTGTGACTATGAGATGCTCGAGGGTCAGCAGTTTGACCTTGTCATCAATGGCACCAGTGCCAGTCTTTCAGCACAGTTACCGCCCCTCCCCGATGGGTTACTGGCAGGTCAGGCCTGTTGCTACGATATGATGTACGCGGCACAGCCAACGGTATTTATGATCTGGGCCAGACAGCAGGGTGCTACCCGCGTCACCGATGGCCTGGGCATGCTGGTCGAACAGGCGGCGGAATCCTTTCGGCTCTGGCGTGGTATAAGTCCAAATACCGCGCCGGTTATTGCTGAAATCCGCCAGTCGCTATAGGTGGACCTGGTCTGTTCGGACACCCCATAAAATATTTGCGGGGCTATTCCGCGTCATTTCGCCAGTCATCAGCCTGCTCGGTGAGATACTGATCCTTGAGTTTGACGTAATTGCCGGGGGAGTAGGAAAAGAACGCCCGCTCTTCGTCAGAAACTGGTCTCAGTAACCGGCAGGGATTGCCTACATAGAGGTTGCCGCTTTCCAGATGCTTCCCGGGCGGCACCACTGTGCCGGCGCCGATGATCACCTCATTCTCTACTACAGCGCCATCATTAATGATGGCGCCATTGCCCACCAGAATATAGTCGCCGAGTGTACAGCCGTGAAGAATGGCGCCGTGACCGACAATCACGTTGTCGCCAATGGTCAGTGGCCAGCCTCCGGGGTTGAAGTCACTTGCATGGGTGATGTGCAATACGGCGGTATCCTGAATATTTGAGCGATTGCCTACGGTAATGCGATGCATGTCGCCGCGAACTACGGCTCCGGGCCACACTGAGACATCATCGCCGAGGGTGACATTGCCAATCACAGTCGCTGCCGGATCAATGTAAACTCGTTCGCCGAGGGTGGGTAAAACACCTTTATAGGGTCGGATATTCTCTGTCATCATGACTCCTGCGCTGACTAATGGATCTATAACGATATAATACGTTGCCAGATGGCTGGCTTATAGCCGTTGTAGCGATCTGGCATAACGTTTGGTTGAATTTTTCACTTATCACCGACCGGAAGGCCTTTCTCGATGTTTAAAGCTGACAAGCGTTTTATTGCAGGTGCGGTCTGCCCGCGCTGTAACCAGATGGATAAGCTGGTGGTTTTCAATGAGGATGGCAAGGATTTCAGGGCCTGTGTCAGCTGTGATTTTCGTGAGCAGATGTTTATGCAGGGTGCCCCCCGCGAGCTGGAGACCCGGGTTAATCTCTCTCCCGAGGAAAGGCGGGTTGACGTGCAGACGGTGAAGCTCGTCGATCCCAAAAAATGACACATCCCACCGATATCAGTGAATCAGTAATTGTCCCGATCCGTTAAACAATAGATTGACCGATAAATTGTCGATCAGACAGGGCCACCGCTGTAGATCACTTGCCCACCGATTGCTGCGGTCCTCCCGGCATGCCTCGGGAACAAACACCAGATCTTTTTGCTGCAGCTCATCCACGATCAGATGAACAGCGCTGTCAAGTTGATTGGCGAAAGGTTCACCTATCAAGTGATGGATGATCAGGTTCGAACGGGTCATATCCATTGGTACCAATGGCATGTTATAGCCCGAGATAAACCGGTCATTGACCTCCTCGACCAGTCGATGGGCCAGATAGGATTCGCCCATAAGGGAATTGAGCCCTTCGTGGCCAGCCACCAATGCTGGCGGTTCCATGAAAAATTCTCTGGCAGTGGAAATCACCGGTTCTATGTAGTCAATCAGTCCGCATTCATCTGCGATGGCATCCACCGCATCAATAAATTCCGGCACCTGATCTATGTAGTGAATAATAAAATTGAGGAGCGCTGGAATGATATTTTCGGATGGCAACTGAATGGATTTGTGGAGTGCGCTGACGCGGGTCGTGAGTAGTCTGGCAAGTTGTCCTGTTACCCTTTCATGCTTCTTGGCAGCGACAATAGCCTGGCGAATAATTACAGTATCCATAGTCAAAAGTTAGCTGAGCCCGATAAAAAGGCAAAGAACATCTTGCTATAAGCCGCACTGCTTTTTGTTCATCAGCATGTTTGAGCGATCCACTGGCCACGTTTACTGAACAGAGTAAATAACCATACCATCTGAATGCTGCGAGCCACTAAAAAGCCGAGATACGCGAACCATAGCCCATGATTGCCGAGCGGGGCTGAAAAGTACCACAGTGGCAAAAAAACGAGAAAAGACGCTATCAGCATGCTGTCCTGCATCGCGCGAGTTTTGCCGCTGCCGATGAAAATACCGTCCGCCATAAAGCAGGCAAGGCCGACCAGTGGCATGGCTGTCAGCCAGGGCCAATAGGTTTTCACCGCAGGTAAAACCTCTGGCAGGTTCGTAATCGCGCCAATAATGATGTCCGGGAAAAACCCATAAATAAGGGTGGCGATCAAGGCGATGACCAAACCCCAGGCAGTGGTAGTCAGACAAATACGGTAAAAGTCTTTGAGGTCTTTCTTACCGATGGCATGCCCGGCAAGGGACTCGGCGGCATGCGCAAACCCATCCTGTGTAAACGCCACCAGCAATATTAACTGCATCAGGATGGCATTGGCCGAGAGAATGACATCACCCTGCCGTGCTCCCTGGGCGGTGAAAAAAGTCATGATGAAGACAAGGCAGGCTGTGCGGACGAACAGATGACGATTAGCCCTGAACAGCTCTCGATATCTGAACCATTGCGTCAGTTGCATTGACCTGATCGGTGTTTGGAGCTGGCGTATGGTCACTGTCACCAATAGCAGTGCGAGTACCAAACCGAGATATTCCGCAGTCAAGGAGGCCCACGCAGCTCCGGCACTGTTCATTTTCATTCCGACTATGAACAGAAAATCAAAACCAACATTGCTGAGATTGACGAATAGCATGAGGAACAGCGTGGTACCGGCTCGCTGCAGCCCGAGCAGCCAGCCCATCGCACAGAAAGTGGCGAGGGTGGCGGGAGCAGCCAGAATACGAATCTGGCAGTATTCCATGGTCAGGGGTCTGGCTGCAGCGGAGGGTTTGATCAGATCGAGAATCAGGGTGAGGAGGGGTTGCCGCAACAGGATCAACAGGATCCCGAGAGTGAATGCTATCACCAGTGATTGAGCCAACACTTCAACGCAGCGGGATGTATCTCCGGCACCCCAGGCCCTGGCGGTTACGCCGATAGTGCCCATCCGCAGAAATCCAAACAACCAGAACAGCATGGTCAGTACACTACTGCCCGCAGCCACGGCAGCGAGAAAACGGGCATTTGCCAGATGACCGAGAATCGCGGTATCAACGAGGCCCAGGGTCGGGATACTGATGCTTGCCAGGGTCATAGGCAGGGCGATCACTAAAACTTTTTGTTGGATAAGCAGTGATTTCATTTTGTCCTTGGGCGGTTAAAGAGGCCATTCTGCCAGAAAAAGCATTCATTCTTTGGGCGGAATAGTCTGGAGCGGTGCGGAAAGAATCTGGTATACTCGCCCGGTTTTTCGTGTCCAGAGAAGCTGTTTGGCTCTTGCAGGATGAAATTCATAACTAGAAACAATAACTTATTGACTGGAGATAGGGCGATGTCAAGAAGAGCACGTATGCTTTTCGCGCTGCTGCTAGCCCCTGCGATGTTCTTGGCCACTTTTGGCAAAGCATTGGCAGATGATGCACAGCGTTGGGCTGTCAATATGCCCAAGGGGGTAACCCCTGTGAGCAACGCAATCTACGATATTCACATGATCATTTTCTGGATCTGCGTGGTGATCGCGGTTGGCGTATTTGGCGTGATGTTTTACAGCATGTATGCGCACCGCAAGTCCAAGGGTGCCGTTGCTGCAAACTTCCATGAAAATACCACTGCTGAGATTGTCTGGACTGTGATTCCAGCGGTTTTGCTGATTGTTATGGCGATTCCGGCAACCAGCGCGCTACTGCAGGTGTACGATGCCAGTGAAGCCGAGATGGACATCAAGGTCACCGGTTATCAGTGGAAATGGCAGTATGAGTATCTTGGTCAGGATGTCTCCTTCATGAGCGAGCTGGCCACGCCCGAATCTGAAATCTACAACACAGCACCCAAAAGCCAGTATTACGTACAGGAGGTGAGTGAACCCCTGGTGATACCGGCCAATACCAAGGTGCGTTTCCTGATCACGGCGAAAGACGTGATTCATTCCTGGTGGTTGCCTGATCTCGGTGTCAAAAAAGATGCTATTCCCGGTCGGGTCAACGAAACCTGGGCCTATGTCAATGAGCCGGGTATCTACCGTGGAGCCTGTACCGAGCTTTGTGGCCAGGGTCATGCCTTTATGCCAGTTGTGGTCAATGTGCTTGAAAAAGAAGCCTATAATTCCTGGCTGGCAGAGAAAAAAGAAGCCGCTGCCGCAGAACGTGAACTGTCCAAAAAAACCTTCACGATGGATGAGTTGATGGCTCAGGGGAAAGAGGCTTACGATCGCTCTTGTGCTGCCTGTCACCAGGTGAATGGTCAGGGTATCGCTGGTGTGTTCCCCTCAATGATTGGTGGTGCTATAACCACTGGCGATATTACTTCACATATCGATATCGTGGTGAATGGTAAGGCGGGAACGGCGATGCAGGCTTTCGGTGGTCAATTGTCAGAGGTGGATATTGCTGCGATTGTTACCTATGAGCGCAATGCCTGGGGCAATAATACCGGTGATGTCGTGCAGCCCATCGATATTCTCAAACATAAGCAAGGCCAATAAAGGAGGATTAAGTCATGGCACACGGTCCCGCAAAAGGTATTGGCCGCTGGCTATTTACCACGAACCACAAAGACATCGGTACGATGTACCTATGGTTTAGTTTTGCCATGTTTCTGTTGGGTGGCTTTTTTGCCATGGTGATTCGTGCCGAGCTGTTTCAGCCCGGTATGCAACTCGTCAAACCCGAATTTTTTAACCAGATGACGACAATGCATGGGTTGGTGATGGTATTTGGTGCCATCATGCCGGTATTTGTCGGTCTGGCAAACTGGATGATTCCGATGATGAT
>DDNV01000102.1:476-761 GCA_002341315.1 Cellvibrionales bacterium UBA2511 | reverse complement strand
TGGATGATTCCGATGATGATCGGGGCGCCGGATATGGCATTGCCGAGGATGAACAACCTCAGTTTCTGGATTCTACCCTTTGCCTTTTTGATGCTGACCTCCACCCTGTTCATGGATGGCGGTGGCCCCAACTTTGGTTGGACGTTCTATGCGCCGCTGTCTACGACCTATGCTCCTGATTCGGTGAATTTCTTCATCTTCGCCATTCATATCATGGGCGCCTCTTCGATCATGGGCTCCATTAATATTATTGCTACCGTGCTTAACATGCGCGCACCTGGCATG
>DDNV01000102.1:0-168 GCA_002341315.1 Cellvibrionales bacterium UBA2511 | reverse complement strand
AATGCAGCGGGTGGTGGTGATCCGGTATTGTTCCAGCATGTGTTCTGGTTCTTTGGTCACCCCGAGGTATACATCATTATCCTGCCGGCTTTCGGGGTGATTTCACACATCATTCCGACCTTCAGCCGCAAGCCGTTGTTTGGCTACAGCTCTATGGTGTACGCAACA
>DDNV01000016.1:14068-14297 GCA_002341315.1 Cellvibrionales bacterium UBA2511 | reverse complement strand
GCCCGTGGCCGTATCAAGCTGTCTATGAAAGAGACATCTGAGGACGAAGGCCAGACGGCTGGAGAAACAGTCCCGGCGGAAGAGGCCCAGGTTGCCCAGGAATCTACAGAGCAATAATATACTGGCTGTCACTTCAGAGAAGCGGGGCTGAGGCCCCGCTTTTTTTATGGCAGGTTTTCGTTCACGGTCAATCGTGTGACCTATTCAGTAAATCCGGTGATCAGCCAGC
>DDNV01000016.1:12198-13929 GCA_002341315.1 Cellvibrionales bacterium UBA2511 | reverse complement strand
ATGAATCAAGATGACCGCGCACTAAAAAACCCGTTGATGGATTACCGGCTCTATGTCGGTCGTCTGCTGTTTACCATGGTTGTGGTGCTATTGTTGTCTGGTGGGCTGCTCTGGCGCTATTACCATCTCCAGATTGAGCGACATGACGCATTCGTGACTCTCTCTGACCGCAACCGGGTATTGGTTGAACCGGTGCCGCCGCCTCGTGGACTTATTTTTGACCGCAATGGGGTTTTGCTGGCCGATAATCGCCCCAGCTTTAATCTTTCCATAGTGGTAGAACGCGCCGAAAACCTTGCCGTCCTGCTTGATGAGTTGGAAGAACTGGTGGGAATTACCAGTGCTGACAGAGATCGCTTTCACAAACTGCTTGAGCGTCGCCAGCGACCCTATGAGCCTGTTCCTTTGAGATTGAACTTGAGTGAGCGGGAGCAGGGAGTCCTCGCTGTTAATGAATACCGGCTGGAGGGCGTTGAAGTCACTGTCCAGTTGCTGCGCCATTATCCACTGGGTGCCGAGCTTTCTCATGTGCTCGGTTATGTGGGGCGTATCAATGACCGTGAAATACAGCAGCTCGATCCGGTTCGCTATAGCGGCACCCTGGTGGTGGGTAAAACCGGACTGGAAAACTTCTATGAAAATGAGCTGCTTGGTGAGGTAGGTTACCAGACGGTTGAAACCAATGCCCGGGGACGGGTGATGCGCCAATTGGAGCGAGTCGAACCCAAGCCGGGTAAGGATTTGTACCTGCATCTGGACAGTCGTTTGCAGCGGGTCGCCTACGAGAGTATGGGTGATCAAAGAGGTGCTGTGGTGGCTATTGATGTGGCCACGGGAGGTGTGCTTGCCATGGCCAGCACACCCGGGTTTGATCCCAATGAATTTGTGACCGGAATCAGCTTTGAAAATTACAATGCACTGCTCAGTTCCATTGATCGGCCTTTGTTTGATCGGGTTCTCCAAGGGCAGTATCCCCCGGGGTCCATTGTCAAGCCAATCTACGGTCTTGCAGCACTGGAAAGTGGCACCATTACCCCTGCCTACCGCATCTATGATCCAGGCTTTTACCAATTGAAAAATTATGAGCGGAAGTACCGGGACTGGAAAAAGGGGGGGCACGGCAACAACATTTATTTGAGTGATGCCATCATTCAGTCCTGCGATACCTTTTTTTACGATGTGGGTGTCAAAATGACCATTGATGTGATGTCACTCTACGGTACCCGGTTTGGTTTCGGCCATAAAACCGGACTGGATATGCCCTCTGAGCGATCGGGAATCATGCCTTCACGGGCCTGGAAACGGGAGGCAAAAGGACTGGCATGGTATCCTGGGGATACGGTCAATACCTCCATCGGGCAGGGTTTTACGCTGGTGACGCCCATGCAGATGGCTGTGGCCGCCGCCAGGTTGGCCAGCCGCGGTGAGATAAGGCCCCCGCAATTGGTGCGCAAGAATGGGGGGGGGGCACCGCCAGCCGGGATGATCAAGGCATCAGATCGCCATTGGGATTATGTGCATGAGGCGATGCAGGAGGTTGTGCACGGTCAGCGTGGTACGGCCAAGGTGATCAATAAGAATCTCGATTATCACATTGCTGGAAAAACCGGTACTGCTCAGGTTATCGGCATCAAGCAGGACGAGGAATATGATCGCGAGCTGGTCGCTGAGAGAAATCGGGATCATGCGCTGTTCATCGCTTTTGCGCCTGTGGAGCATCCGCAGATCGCC
>DDNV01000016.1:7088-12055 GCA_002341315.1 Cellvibrionales bacterium UBA2511 | reverse complement strand
ATGGTGAACACGGCAGCTCAACGGCCGCACCACTCGCACGTCAGATAATCGACGCTTACATGGCACTGTATCCGCAAAATCCGTCAGAGGTAGTCGATGAATCAGAGTGATTTTGTTCGACGGATGGGATCTGGCGGATCCGCAATTTATTGCGGCCCCAGTCAATGGCGGCGTCTCCACGTCGATATCCCCCTCTTGTCCCTGCTATTGGTGTTGGCCACGGCCGGCCTGTTTGTTCTCTACAGTGCCAGCGGAGAGAATGTTGCCTATGTGCATCGCCAGTTAGTCCACTATGGTATCGGGTTGTCGGTGATGCTGATTGTGGCGCAGGTCCCACTCCGGTTGCTGGATCGGTGGGCAATATTCCCTTATTTTTTGGGTGTCCTGTTGTTGATAGCCGTATTGTTTTTTGGCGTTGGGGCGAAGGGCGCCCAGCGTTGGCTGGAAATTGGCGGATTTCGTTTTCAGCCATCGGAAATTCTCAAAATTGCAGTTCCGTTGATGTTGGCGAGTTATCTGGGCAAGCGTGCGGTGCCGCCGCAATTCAAGCATGTATTTTTCGCCCTGGTATTTATTCTGGTTCCGCTGGTGCTGGTCGGGATGCAACCCGATCTCGGCACAGCCATTCTGATTGGTGCTGCTGGTTTTTTCGCGCTTTTTCTGGCGGGCCTGCCGAGACGTTATCTGATGATTGCCTCGTTGCTGGCGGCATGCCTTTTGCCGTTAATGTGGTTTTATCTTTTATACGATTATCAGCGGCAGCGGATCCTGACGCTGTTTAATCCTGAGGCCGATCGGCTCGGTGCGGGGTGGAATATCATCCAGTCCACAATTGCTATTGGCTCGGGTGGCGTTGATGGCAAGGGCTGGACCCTGGGCACCCAGTCCCAGCTTGATTTTCTTCCCGAGGGGCACACCGACTTTATTATTGCGGTGTTGGCAGAAGAGTTTGGACTGTTCGGCGTGATGTTGCTGTTGGCGCTCTATCTGTTGATTATAAGCCGCTGCGCTTTTATCGGTCTGCGGGCACAAAGTATGTTTGGCCGTTTGCTGGCGGGGAGTATTGCATTAACTTTCTTTGTCTATATTTTTGTCAACATGGGCATGGTCTCGGGTATTCTGCCGGTGGTGGGCGTACCATTGCCACTGGTGAGTTACGGTGGCACCTCTATTGTGACCCTGATGCTGGGATTTGGTATGCTGATGGCGGTCAGTACGGAAAGAAAAAGGTCGGTCTAACAGGGTTTATGGGCAACCTGCCCGGAGTAAAAATGTTATGAACATATTGTTCTCGGTTGCACTAGGCATGTTGTTATCCCTATCGGCTCAGGCCAGCTATTTACATCACCCGGACGCTAGGGCTTTTGCCGAGAGAATGGTGTCTGAACACGGCTTTGAAAGATCCGTTGTGGACTCTTTGCTGGACGCGGCGGAAAAAAAACAGGCCATTATTGATGCCATGGAACGACCGGCCGAAAAAGTCAAACCCTGGAAAGATTACCGCAAGATTTTTATCACTGAAAAGCGCATCACAGAGGGTGTTGATTTTTGGCGAAAGAACAGGGCTGTGCTGAGTGAGGCGTCAAGGCAATACCAGGTTGCACCGGAAGTGATTGTTGCCATTATCGGTGTGGAAACCTTCTACGGCCGGATCAAGGGAAGTTTTCGGGTGATTGATGCGTTGGCAACACTGTCTTTTGATTATCCTCCCCGCAGTCCTTTCTTTACCAAACAGCTGGAGCAATTCCTGCTGTTGGCGCGCGAGCAGGACCAGGATCCCCTGACGCTCATGGGCTCCTATGCCGGGGCGATGGGTTATGGCCAGTTTATCCCGAGCAGTTACCGCAATTTTGCCGTGGATTTTGACGGTGATGGTTTTGCCGATATCTGGGAGAACAAGGCGGATGCCATCGGCAGTGTCGCCAATTATTTTGCCGAGCATGGCTGGAAAATGGGTGAAACGGTGGTCGTCCCTGCTGGGATCAGGGAAAGTTTTGATGAGACACTGTTGAACCAGCCCGGTCTCGACAAAACGGTCGATGAGCTGGCTGAAATGGGTTTTTCCAGTGATCTGCCGCTGAATGGTGATGCCAAGGCTATCCCGGTTCGGCTCGATGGTGACAACGGCCTGGAATACTGGCTCGGTTTGAATAATTTCTATGTGATTACCCGCTACAATCGCAGTCTCCTCTATGCGATGGCCGTGCATGAACTGAGCCAACAAATACTGGAGCGGGTCGGTGAAGACACACTTTAAAAGCCTCTTTTTTACAACGTTACTGACTTTATTGTTGCTTCAGGGCTGTGGTGGTTCTGGTGCCAGCTCCGGTGGCGGTTATGGTTATGGTGATGGGCCGCCGCCAAAAGATATTGATGTCAGTGGTCTTCCGGATGCTGTGCCCAAGCATGAACCAGTCACTCTGGCCGGCAACAAAAGTCCCTACACTGTACTGGGTAAAACCTACCAAGTGATGCCTTCCAGCAAAGGGTTTCGCCAGCGCGGTCTGGCCTCATGGTATGGCAACAAGTTTCATGGCCGCCATACATCGAATGGTGAGGTATACAGCATGTATGAAATGACGGCTGCCCATAAAACCCTGCCGATTCCCTGCTACGTCAAAGTGACGAACCTGGAGAATGGACGCAGTGTGGTTGTGCGGGTCAATGATCGGGGACCTTTCCATGGAGATAGAATCATTGACCTATCCTATGCGGCAGCCAAAAAACTGGGCTATTCAGATCAGGGTACGGCTAAGGTGGAGGTCTCCGTGATTGATCCCGCGGACTATCAAAACAACACTGTAGCCTCTCCACAACTGGCTCCTGGTCCGGCCATGTTGCCGGTAGCCAAAGCTGTAACTGTTGAACAGGACAGTAATACCTACCTTCAGGTGGGGGCCTTCAGTAATCAGCTCGCGGCCACTCACTTGTCGCAACGGTTAGCGGGTGTTGTCACAGAGTACCCGGTTGTCGTGCGCCAGGAGTCATCACCGCAACCATTGTTTAAAGTGTTGGTGGGTCCGGTAACAGATCAGTTGAAATTAGTTGATCTGAAGGCTGCATTGGGGCAGATAGATAATATCCGTCCGTTTATTGTTTATGACTGATTCTGTCACAGCGCCACAAACCACTGCATGATAGACTTTCGCCTTGTTCTTCGTGAAATCCACCCACCAAAAATGTTGAAAACCGGTTCCACTATGCTGAAAAAAAGTTTTTTTGTCGGATTGTTGTTTCTTGTTATGGGCAGCATTGCCCAGGCCAAAGTACTGATTCCTGCTCCCCCCGATCTCGCGGCATCTGCCTGGATTTTGCTGGATGCCAATACCGGAAAGGTGCTTGTCGAGCATAATGCCGACGAGCAGGTGCCGCCTGCGAGCCTCACCAAGATGATGACCAGTTATATCGTCTCCGCCGATATTCACAACGGGAAGGTCAAAGAAACGGATATGGTGCCCATCAGCGTCACCGCCTGGCAGATGGGCGGTTCGAAGATGTTTGTGAAGGAGGGCACCCAGGTACCACTGATCGATTTGCTGCGGGGTGTCATTATTCAGTCAGGAAACGATGCCTCGGTGGCATTGGCTGAGTATCTGGCGGGCAGTGAAAGCGCTTTTGCCGACGTAATGAATCAGCAGGCAGAGTTACTTGGCATGAAAAATTCCCATTTTCTCAATGCCACTGGTTGGCCCGCCGAAGGCCACCTCACCACCGCCCGGGACATGTCGCTGTTGGCTAGGGCGCTGATCAAGGACTACCCTGAACATTACAGCATTTATGCGGAAAAATATTTTGAATACAACGGTATCAAACAGCCCAACCGCAACCGGTTGCTCTGGCGTGATACGACAGTAGACGGCCTGAAAACAGGCCATACTGAAGCGGCGGGTTACTGTCTGGTGGCTTCTGCCGTCCGCAATGGCATGCGGCTTGTCTCCGTGGTTATGGGCACCAGTAGTGAGGAAGTTCGTGCCCGGGAATCACAAAAGCTACTGGCTTACGGCTTCCGTTATTATGAGACGGGCCAGCTTTATTCTCGGGGCGATGTCGTCCGGGAGAATGTGCCCGTCTGGTACGGTGAGGAAAACCGCATCAACCTGATTGTGCCGGAAGATGTTTATCTGACGATCCCGCGCGGCTCCAGGGATGACCTGGAAGCCGAGATTCTTGTGGATCAAACCATCAAGGCACCTTTCAGTGAGACTCAGGAGCTGGGACGGCTGAGTGTCAGCTATGAAGGTGAGACGTTACTGGATATGCCTGTTGTGGCTGAACACCCCGTTGCCAGGGCGGGCCTGTTTTCGCGGCTATGGGATGCCATTACGCTGTTTTTTGTGGGGCTGTTCTCCTGATGCCCGAGCAGTCAGCCCCGAAAATTGAATTTCCCTGTGATTACCCTATAAAGGTCATGGGTAAGGCCACTCCCGGTTTGCATAGCCTCGTCATGGAGGTTATGGAACGTCACGCCCCGGGTTTTGATGAAACGGCTGTTTCCATTCGAGACAGCCGACATGGCAACTTTCGGGCGATCACGGTCATCATCACTGCAACCGGAGAAGCGCAATTGACGGCCATTTTTGAGGACCTCAAGCACAACCCTCTGGTGCAAATGGTGCTGTGAATACGGACCTGCCCGAAGTGATCGACACACCAACGAACCTGCCGCCAGCCCTGCCACTTATCGTCCGCTATCTCGGGCGGCGTGATTATGCCCAGACATTTGATGCCATGAAGCGAATCACTGCGGAGCGCGATGATCAGACTCCTGATGAAATCTGGCTGCTGGAACACGAACCGGTATTCACCCAGGGGCAGGCGGGCAAGCAGGAATATATTTTGATGCCTGGGGATATTCCGGTTGTGCAGAGTGACCGTGGGGGACATGTAACCTACCATGGTCCGGGCCAGATCACCGGTTATTTACTGATAGACCTGCGTCGGCTCGGTATCGGGGTTCGCGATCTGGT
>DDNV01000016.1:6186-6831 GCA_002341315.1 Cellvibrionales bacterium UBA2511 | reverse complement strand
CCCCGGCCGGACGCGCCGGGTGTTTATCTGGCTGACGGCGCTAAAATCGGCTCCCTGGGTTTGCGGGTGCGCCGCGGTTGCAGTTACCACGGCCTGAATTTTAATGTGGATATGGATTTGGCGCCCTGGGCGCGCATTAATCCCTGCGGGCTCGGTGTTGTTATGACCCAGATGAATGATCTGCTGGCAGAGCCCGTCACTGTTCAGGAGGTGTCTGAACGCCTGGCAGATATTTTGACGGTCAAGCTGGGTTACAATGGTCACCTTGTAGAAGGGCAGCACCCGTTATTGACTGGTCGTTAATTGTTTTCCGGTACTGCCCGCCTGGTACATCAAATGTTTGTGAGTAATTCCATATGACTGACGTCAAGGTGATTCCGCCACAGCGCACCCGCCGTATTGCCCAGGGGGAAAAACTGCGCAGCGCCGATAAGGTGGAGCGGATACCCGTAAAGGTGATCCCGACAGAAACCTACCAGCGCAAACCGGACTGGATGCGAATCAGGGTGTCATCATCGCCGCGTGTTCAGGAAATCAAGGATATTCTGCGCAAGCACACACTGGCGACGGTCTGCGAAGAGGCCGCCTGTCCGAATCTCAGTGAATGCTTCAGCCACGGCACGGCCACCTTTATGATCATGGGTG
>DDNV01000016.1:638-6032 GCA_002341315.1 Cellvibrionales bacterium UBA2511 | reverse complement strand
CCACCTTTATGATCATGGGTGAAATCTGCACCCGCCGCTGCCCGTTCTGTGACGTGGGCCACGGCAAGCCCAATCCCCTGGATGTTGACGAGCCGGTTAACCTGGCCCGCGCCATTCAGGAAATGCAGTTGCGCTATGTGGTGATTACGTCGGTGGATCGGGACGATCTCCGCGACGGTGGCGCGCAGCATTTCGCCGACTGTATCCGTGAGTCCCGGTTGCTCAGCCCTGAGCTCAAAGTGGAAGTGCTGGTACCTGATTTCCGTGGTCGCATGGAGCCGGCCCTGGCCATTCTCTCCGATACGCCTCCCGATGTATTCAATCACAACATGGAAACGATTCCCCGCCTCTATCGTGAAGCGAGACCCGGTGCCAATTACCAGTGGTCGCTCAAACTGCTTCAGGAATACAAGCGGCTCAACCCCGGTGTTCCCACCAAATCCGGTCTGATGGTGGGACTCGGTGAAACACGAGAGGAACTGCTGAGTACCTTGGACGATCTCCGTGCCCACGATGTGGATATGCTCACGGTGGGACAGTACTTGCAGCCCTCCAAAAATCACCTGCCGGTAGACCGTTTTGTGCACCCGGATGAGTTTGCCGAGTATGCCGAGTACGCTCGCCGGATTGGTTTCAGCCAGGTAGCCTCCGGCCCGTTGGTGCGCTCTTCCTATCATGCCGATAAACAGGCCAGAGGCGAAGCCGTCAAATAACCTCCGGCCTTAAGAGTGGTATAACCCATGCAACACCCCCAGCTGCTTGATATCCGCAATGCCACGGTATTTCGGGATAATAAAAAAGTTTTCGATCGTTTTTCACTGGCGGTTGAGCAGGGCCAGAGTACGGCGATTATCGGCCCCAACGGTGCCGGCAAAAGTACGCTGCTAAAGCTACTGACCCGGGAGCTCTATCCGGTAGTGAAAGAGGATTCCTGGGTCCGGATACTCGGTCAGGATCGGCCGGTGCTTTGGGAATTGAGGGAAAAAATCGGCCTTGTTTCTGCCGATCTGCAACAGGGGTTTGTCCCGGAAGTCAGCGGTCTGGGCGTTGTGGTATCCGGACTGCACAACTCCATTGGTCTATTCCACTATCAACAAGTCACGGAGGCGCAACTGGAGCAGGGCCGGACTGTGCTACAGGAACTGGGAGTGGCTGAACTGGTCAATCGACCCTACCGACAGATGTCGACCGGGCAGCAGCGTCGTTGTCTGTTGGGTCGGGCGCTGATTCATCGTCCGGATCATCTGATTCTCGACGAACCCACCAGCGGCCTCGACCTGAATGCAACCTATCATTATCTGGATGTCATCAGGCAGTTGGCCCAACAGGGCAAAACCATTCTGTTGGCCACTCATCACATTCATGAAATTCCGCCGGAAATCCAGAGGGTCGTATTCATGACCAACGGTGAAATCGTGGCAGACGGAGCCAAGGAACAACTGCTCACTGATGCGCGCCTCTCTGAATTATTTGCCATGCCTTTAAAGGTGAGTTTTTCTCAGGGGTTTTATCAGGTCTTGCCAGCCCGGGCGTAGCCCACCATAATTCCGCCTTTTCGAAAAGCAGGGGTAATCCAACCATGAAAATAAATGATAATTGCGTGGTGACGTTCCACTATTCCATGACCGATGAAGCCGGCGATTTAGTCGAGACGTCCAGAGAGGGTGAGCCAACAGCTTACCTGCACGGCCACCGCAACATGATCGAGACCCTTGAGGCTGCGATGCTCGGCAAAGAAGCCGGAGAAACGTTCACAGTGACCCTGCCTCCGGAATTGGCCTATGGTCGGATGCGCTCTCAGAGTGTTATGCGAGTTTCCGCCAAGAATCTGAAGTTTGAGGGAAAGCTTGAACCCGGTATGACTGTACCGTTGATGACTAACGAGGGGTTGCGCCCGATTACCGTGGTCAAAGTCGGCAAATTTAATGTGGATATTGACACCAATCACCCGTTGGCGGGTAAAACCCTGACCTTTGATGTCGAGGTTGTTGAAGTCCGCGAAGCAACCCAGGATGAACTTGGTCACGGACATGCCCACGGTGCCGGTGGCCACCATCACTGAGCGGGTATCCCCCTGACACCGGACATAACCAATACTTCCGACGGTCCCGGGCATTACCTCCAGTAATGCCCGGTTTCTGCGGTTCAGAGGTCGCTTCGAGCTGCAACAGCCTGTGGCAGCTATTTTGAATTGTTCGTCTCGTTCTGAGATCAGTAGTACTGCAAGATCAATCCCAGTGAAACAATGTCGGTATCCATGCCGGCGTAACCGCTGGCATTGGCGTCACCTGTAACATAGTGAAGGTTGACGGTTGCCTTGTAGCCGTTGATGACGTAATTCAGACCCCATTCGGTAGTGTCGCTGGTGTCGGCATCGTCCGGGTCATTTTTCATGTAGCGAACATAGGGCTGAAACTGCCCAAAGCCGATTTTTTGCGGGAATAAATAACCGGTCGTGGCAAAGTAGGAGTCGCCTTTGAAAAGGCAGAAACATTCATCCAGTCCATCAGTGGGTGGTGATGCGAATGTGAAATCCCCGTCCATATTCTTGTAGCCTGCCTCAAAGGTCACTACCCCCCGGTTGTCCAGCACGGTTTCAGAAAAGATATCAAAGGCAAAGCCTGTAAAGTCGCCGGGATCCTGCCTGCTTCCCGTGCTGTCTTTCTGACTTTGAAAAGTCAGTGCTGCTGTCAGCAGGTCGCCGGCTTTGCCATAGTGTGTGGCTGCGGTGTAGTAGCCCACCAATGGTTCCACATTGAGAAAGTTATAGGCAATACGGCCTGCATACAGCAGATGATCGTCGGTGTTGCCGTGGTTGTCGGTGCCCTCAAAAATACCCGCCAGGTACTGTACTTTGTCAATGGCACCAAAGACGACGGCACCTTCACTGCGGCCGAGTCGTCCGGCCGGACCATCGTAATCTGACGGGAACAGTGGTTGACGATACTGGTTCCAGCTCATACCGGTGTAGGGGCCGTTCAGTCCCGGCCGGTCGGTGGGAACCAGTGTGCGGCCAACCCAGAGGTTAAACTTCGGATCGAGATCAAATTGCAGGATCGCATCAATGATCATGACGGAGTCGCCTTCATACTTCTCGGTGTTGATGCTGAATTTCAAGTGTTCGCTGAGCTGTCCGGCGATGTACAGCCGCATACTGTCCATCGTGAATTCATTGCTGCCGTCAGTGGCACTGTTTCTAGTGGTGTGCTGCATGCGTATACCACCACCGAGACTGACCCAGAGCGTATCGCTGTGTGCCGCTTTTAGCCCGGCATGGACGGGCAGCGTGGTAAAGCTGGCCAGCAGAGAGAGCACTGCAAAGGATGCGTAACTTTTGTGTCTTACACGATTTTGGCGTGCGCGACGCCACCAGGCATTTTTGATTGCCATGTCTTCTCCCCATTTTTATTGCTGTTATTCTGATCTTGGGATTATATAGGCCGGGTTGCAGCAAAGGCTAATTTACACCCCAGGCTTTTTTGGCTTGCCGACTGAGCGGCAACTTTGTCGCTGGCACTATGAAGCCGTGCTCCCATCTGACAGTGTTTATACGATTATTCGAGGAACACCCTGTCATCACCCAGAAATTCTGGCGCCTGCACCGAAAGTGCCTTGAGCGGCACTGATGACGTAGTCTTTACCCCGTGGGCTGTCCCTTCCGGTACCTTGATAAAATCCCCGGGGCCCACTGCAAACTCTTCTTCACCCAGTCGCATCAAGCCGGTTCCCTCAAGGATATAAATCGTTTCTGTGTGGGCGAGATGTTTGTGTAAAGGTACAAACTGCTTCACAAACACGATGAAATCCGAAGCATGTCGGTCACTGCTCAGGTTTTCCACGTGGATATTGACCAGATTTTCTGGTGGCTGGATATCGGCAATAGACAGTTTGCCAGCATTTGCCTGCATGAAACCCAGCAGTGTTAGTGTCAGTACAAAAGGAAATTTCATGACGAATACCCTGTTTTCAATGGGCCATTTTTTTGGAAACTGAATCTGAACAGGCCGCTGATTGCCCGGTCCGCTGTCTGTTACTTGTCCTGCCAGATCCGCCTGATGGGTTCACCGAAGTCATCATAAATAATGGTTTCTTTTGGCCGAACTCTAGTGGATCTGTTAGGTGACGGCTTTTTGGGACGACGGGAGTCCAACGCGGCCAGCACTTCAGGCACGGGGGTGCGTTCGGCCTTTGGCTGATTGAAAAAGACGGTCGGCAAGCTCTCACACGCGTTCTCCCGACCGCTGATACCGCGGGGGATCTGTTGTATTTCGCCACCCTGTTTGAGGTAGCTGTCTACCTGTTGCTGCAGTTGCCGGCGAAGTTGCGATTTGGTGGGTAGTTTATTCACGTAGCTCGCTTTGTTACAAATAGATGCGCTCATGTTACCAGTGTTGCCAGACCGGTTGACACTGTTTGGGCAGGGCTGGAAAGCGACCCAGCTCCGCCCAGGGTTGTCCCGGTTGATGAAAGTCGGAGCCGCAGGACGCGAGCAGTTGTTTTTGCTGGCAGATAATGGCCAAGTCTCTGGTAGTGTTGGGCATCTGTTTGCCGGACACCACTTCCATACCCTGGCCACCTGCAGCGATAAAATCGTCTACCAATGCGACCAGTTTGGTGCGGGTGAGGTCATACTTAACCGGGTGGGCCAGCACTGCTGTTCCACCCGCATCCCGGATCCATGCCACTATTTGCGGTATATCGGCCCAGCATTGCTTTATATCGCCCGGCTTGCCGGCTCCGAGATATTTTTTGAAGGCTTGTTTGAAGTTGTTAACCGCACCGATATTTACCAGATGCTGGGCAAAATGGGGGCGGCCCAGGTTGTTGTTGCCGGCGACGGCCGTGGCTCCAGCCAATGCATCGTGAAATCCTGCCTGTTGCAGTTTCTCGGCAATACGTTCGGCCCTGAGTCGGCGGGCATGTTGCTGAAATTGGACACCGGCTTGCAGGGCTTCACTATGGATGTCGACATTGAGGCCCAGAATATGTACACCGGTCTTGCGCCATTGGCTGGAAAATTCCAAAGCTGGAATTACCCGGAGAGGCTGAGCTTTGCATAGCTCCAGTTGTTGCCAGGCGGTGATACTGTCGTGATCGGTAATCGCCAGAACATCGACGCCGGCCTCCGCTGCCAGGTTCACCAGTTCGGTGGGCGAGAGGGTGCCATCGGAGCAGGTGGTGTGGCTGTGCAGGTCAAAAATCATTGTGCGATTATAGCCCGAGACGGTTTGCGGCTATACTGTGCGGATGAAATATATTACCCCGATCAGTGAGCGACAGCGTCTTCAGGTTGTAGAGAGGACGGCTGGTTTCATTCGGCGTGGCAGCAAACTATTTGGCCAGGAATTTTCTGAGATACCAGTGGTTTTCGATTTGAGTGGTGGTACGGCGGGG
>DDNV01000016.1:0-517 GCA_002341315.1 Cellvibrionales bacterium UBA2511 | reverse complement strand
GGGTACGGCGGGGATGTATCGGGTCAGGAATACCCAGCGGGTTATTCGTTACAACCCGTGGATTTTTGCCAAGTATTTTGATGACAGTATGGCGGTGACTGTGCCCCATGAGGTGGCCCACTATCTGGTGGACTGCCTGCACGGCCTCGGCAGAGTGCGGCCCCATGGCGTTCAGTGGCGCGGGATCATGAATGCGTTCGACGTCGAACCCCGTGCCACCGGGAGCTTTGATCTGGCCGGTATCCCGGTGCGTCGGCAGCGGCGTTTTACCTATCGCTGTGAGTGTTCCACCCACCATCTGGTCACCCGTCGACACAACAGCGTCCAGCGAGGTGAAGCGCGCTATCGCTGCCGTGACTGCGGTGAGACACTGACTGCCGCTTCATGACTCAGGACTGGGTTGTCTACATGATTGAAGCCAGCGATGGCTCGCTCTATACCGGTATTACCACCGACATCACCCGACGTTTTCGCGCACACCTGGCGGGCAAGAGTGGAGCGCGTTATTTTCATCGGG
>DDNV01000070.1:23687-24263 GCA_002341315.1 Cellvibrionales bacterium UBA2511 | reverse complement strand
ATCGCACGGTGCTCGGCGTCCACGTAGGCAGGCTGATCGGATGCCTCGGACGACGGGTCCCTGAGCTCTTCGCGACCCTTGAGGTTATCGAGCGCCTGCTGGGTGCGGCGAACAATGTATACCGGTTTACCACGCCATTCGACGGTCACCATCTGACCGGGTTCGATTTTTGAAATATTGGCTTTTACCGGAGCACCAGCGGCTTTTGCCTTGGCACTTGGGTTCCAGGAACCCACAAAGGGAATAACAGCCCCTACGACCCCAGCGGCACCCACCACACAAGTGGCCCCCGTCAGGAAACGTCTACGCCCCTGATTAATACCGTCATTGCTCATGACGCACTCCCGTTAGCAGCAAAGGTTGGCAAATTTTATCTGTGCAAAATGGCGTGCAATAGTAAAGAAAACCACTTTTTATTACAAGACAAAACCTTACACAAAGTAGGTAATAGTCTGTTTTAAAACATAAAAAAACCCGGCTGGATACAGCCGGGTTTTCCGTGAACAAAACGATCGATCAACGCTTGGAGAACTGGGGACGCTTGCGGGCTTTGCGCAGACCCACTTTTTTACGCTC
>DDNV01000070.1:9162-23555 GCA_002341315.1 Cellvibrionales bacterium UBA2511 | reverse complement strand
CGCAGACCCACTTTTTTACGCTCCACTTCACGGGCATCTCTGGTCAGGAAGCCAGCTGTACGAAGTTGGCCCCGAAGACCCTCGTCATATTGCAGTAGCGCACGTGCGATACCATGACGAATAGCACCCGCCTGACCGAAACTGCCACCGCCAGCGACGGTAATATTGAGATCGAATGTGGTAGCACGATCCACCAGCTCTAGCGGCTGACGCACAATCATACGTGCCACCTCACGTCCAAAATACTGATCGAGAGTGCGGTCGTTGACCACGATGTTACCCGCTCCGGATTTCAGAAAGACTCTTGCGGAGGAGGTTTTACGACGGCCGGTTCCGTAATATTGGGTGTCTGCCATAATTAACAATCCGTTAAATGTTCAGTTCTTGCGGCTGCTGAGCAGTGTGGGGATGCTCGGTGCCTGCGTATACTTTAAGCTTCTTAAACATGGCACGACCCAGCGGACCTTTAGGCAACATGCCTTTCACAGCCGTCTGGATAGTCCGCTCAGGAGCCTTGGCGATCAGTTTTTCAAA
This sequence comes from Cellvibrionales bacterium UBA2511, assembly GCA_002341315.1. GTDB lineage: Bacteria > Pseudomonadota > Gammaproteobacteria > Pseudomonadales > Porticoccaceae > Porticoccus. The sequence continues at coordinate 23,021 of DDNV01000070.1, read as the reverse complement.
ACTGATGGACTTCAACCCACCGATATAACCGGTGTGGTGGTGATAAATTTTGTCTCTGGCCTTGTTGCCTGTCACACGCACCCGCTCGGCATTTACCACGACAATATAGTCGCCGGTATCCACATGCGGAGTGAACTCCGGCTTGTGTTTGCCACGAAGGCGAGAGGCAATTTCGACGGCCAAACGACCTAATGTTTTGTCAGCCGCATCTACAATAAACCAGTCGCGCTGGACGGTTTCGGCCTTTGCACTAAATGTTTTCATTTTTTCCTGCCTGAAAGTTTCTGGCCTTCCTAAAAGGAGGCCGCATTTTACAGACCACCCCTACCCTTTTCAAGGATAATTTTTCCTAAAAAAATATTGGCGAATTAAACGGAATAGTCCCTGCCTGCAGGGCCCCGGAGACCGAACCCGTCAGGGGCGATGTGGTCGTGCCAGATACTCGTGTGATTGCATTTCGAGCAAGCGACTACGGGTTCGCTCAAACTCAAAACCCAGTCGACCTTCGGTATACAGTGCGGGCAATGGCACCTCGGCGGACAGCACCAGCTTAACATTTCGGTCATAAAATTCATCTACCAAGTTGATAAAACGTCGTGCCTGATCCTCGTTGCTGCGTCCCATCTGACGAACATTGGTGACCAGCACCGCATGGAATTCACGAGCCAGCTCGATATAGTCATTCTGGCTACGCGGGATATTGCATATCACATCAAAGTCAAACCAGACGACATCTTCAGCAACCGCGCGACAGGGAATTTCTCGCCCTTCAATGGTGATATCCACAGCCACCTGCACTTCACCACTGGCTGGCACCAGGCTGCTAAAAGCCGCTTCTATAGCCCCCTGCGCTCTATCATCCAGAGGCGCGTGGTATAACTGGGCCTGCTCAAGGGTACGCAATCGATAATCGACACCACCATCAACATTAACAACCTGGGTATGCGTATTGAGCAGTGCAATGGCGGGCAGGAAGCGTTGCCGCTGCAGACCATTTTCATAGAGTTGATCGGGGACAATATTGGATGTTGCCACCAATGTCACCCCACGCTCGAACAGCAATTTCAGCAGCCCGCCCAACAACATTGCATCAGCGATATCAGCGACAAAAAACTCATCAAAGCAAATCACCCTGGCTTCAGCGGCGATATTGTCGGCGACTTTTTCCAATGGATTTTTTACACCGTCCAGCAGGCGCAGCTCCCGATGAACCCGGCGCATAAAACGATGGAAATGCGCACGCATTTTCTCTTCGAAAGGCAGGGATTCAAAAAAATTATCCATCAGGTAGGTTTTACCGCGGCCCACACCACCCCAGAAATACAACCCCTTGACCGGCACAAAGGGCCGGGTAGATCGAAAGTACGCTCTGACTCGTTGAAAAATCGAGTGATTTGCTATCCGGGCATTTTGCTCCAATAATTTTTCATAGAGCGCCTGTAGCAAAGCCACTGCCTGCTCCTGGGCAGGATCGTAGCTGAAAGAGGCCTGCAGCAAATCCTGCTGATATCGCTGCAAAGGTGTGTGTGTGGGAACAGACGCCCGAATCATAATTGACTGGTTCAATGGAAGAATGCAGAAAACAAGGCCGGGAACTTTAGCCGTGCAAAAGGATAATCGCAACCCGTTACTCACACAGTGAGCATGACATCATTGCCATACGACAGCGTCAGGGAACACACGAAAGCCTCTTCAAAAAACAGTTGCCTCCAGATAGAGCTTCTTTCAGACTACACGTCAAAATCCGCTGCATATCTCTGGAGGTGGTCGCTTGGATACCCCGACTGTATTATTGATTGGCTTGCTGTGTGCGTTAGGCGGCTTGGTTGTTGGCCTGCTGACCGGGCGAACCCTTCACCCCGGGGAGCAAGAACGCAAAGCCACCGAGCACAAACTCAAGGAAGCACAGGAACGGCTCCAGGATTACGAACACGAGGTAACCGAGCATTTCATCAAAACCTCCGAGCTGTTCAACAACCTGTCACACAGCTACCGCGATGTTCACGAGTACCTCTCTGCCAGCGCCATGCGGTTGACCGGCGCCGACACCAGCAAGAAAATGGTCGATGCCGGGTTTGGACGCCTTGAGGAGCGCGGCACAATGTTGCCCACAGAAATACCAGAACCGCCGAAAGATTACGCACCCAAGGTCCCAGGCGGCATTCTCAGCGAAGAATACGGGCTCAGAGATGACAGCGCATCCCGCGACAATCTCCGCGCAAAAGTGGCAAATGATACCGCAGAAGATACCGACGACAATGATGACCCGACGCTTAAAGTGAGCTGACGGGGAACGGGAGCAAAGCGATCCATCAAAGCCTCCCGCTGTGCGGTTTGTGACATAATGCGCTCTTTGTGAGCTCGCGGAGCCTGCGGTGTCTTTTATTTTTCGAGTGTTGCGCTATATCAGCTGGCCTGTAGTTGCCGGCCTGCTTGCGGCCGCACTGTTCATGCTATTACTGCCGGAAACGCTCAACAACGCAGCCAAAATGGAAACCAGGGGGTTGTCACCTGGCGTTTCCGGAGAGTGGCAGGGGCCGGCATCGTATGCATCTGCTGTACAGCGGGCATCGGCATCGGTCGTCAACATCTATACGCGTAAAACGCTCGAGCGCCCCCGCCATCCGTTACTGGATGATCCTTTCTTCCGCCGCTTCTTCAGCAACAGCAACCTGCCACAGCAACAGCGCATGCAGTCATCTCTGGGCTCCGGGGTCATTCTGACCGAAGACGGCTACATTTTGACCAACAACCATGTGGTGACCGACGCAGATGAAATCGTCGTCCAGCTCCAGGATGGTCGAGAGGCAATGGTCAAGGTCATCGGCAAGGATCCTGATACAGACTTGGCTGTGTTGAAGATAGATCTCGACAACCTGATACCCATCAATATTGATGCGGCCTCCATGCCTCGGGTAGGTGACGTCACGCTGGCCATAGGCAATCCGTTCGGGGTCGGACAATCGGTCACCCAGGGCATTATCAGCGCTACCGGTCGCAATGGTCTGGGACTCAACACGTTTGAAAACTTCATCCAGACTGATGCAGCCATCAACCCGGGTAATTCTGGTGGGGCACTGGTGGACGCTTTTGGCAACTTGCTCGGGATCAATGCCGCCATTCTCGACAAGACCGGCTATTCGGTGGGCATCGGCTTTGCCATTCCCGCCAATACGGCAGTGAAGGTTCTACAGGATATCGTCGAACACGGCTATGTCATCCGCGGTTGGCTCGGCGTCGAAGCCCGCCCACTGACCAGACTGGCGGCGACGAAACTGGGCATGGACCCGCCATCGGGACTGGTGATCACCAGCATTTACATCAACAGCCCCGCTCATCTGGCAGGTCTGCAACCGGGGGACATTATCACCCGTATCAATGATTACTGGGTGGTAGACAATGAAAAGAGCATGAATCTGATCGCCGATCTCTCGCCCGGCGACTCCGTCAAACTGGAGGTTATAAGGGAAGGGCAAAAAAGCACAATTATGGCGGTGACAGGCACCCGACCACCGCCCGAATAGCTCCCGGAATTACTGTTTGAGCAGTTCGGCCAACACATCCAACAGCCTACGGTTTTGCTCGGTTGTGCCAACAGTAATCCGCAAAAACTGTTCTATTCTCGGCTGCCTGAAGTGACGGACAATAATACCCTTTTCACGTAATCGCGCCGCAAGCTCGACGGCATCCCGGGACGGGCAGGTCGCCAGCAGAAAGTTCGCGGAGGACGGCAGCACTTCAAAACCCAGTGATTTCAGGCCAGAGGCCAACGTATCACGACTACGAACAACCTGCTCGCAGACCTCGCGGAAATAGTCCTCATCGGAGAAGGCCGCAGCGCCTCCAACAATGGCAAAACGACTGAGCGGATAGGAGTTAAAACTGTTCTTCACACGCTCCAGCGCCTCGATCAGAGCGACATCACCGATAGCAAAACCGATCCGCAGGCCAGCCAGCGACCGGGATTTTGACAGCGTCTGAGTCACCAGCAGATTGGGATAACGCCCGACCAGGGAAACCGCTGTCTCTCCGCCAAAATCGATGTAGGCTTCATCCACTACCAGCACCGACTGCTGATTTTTTTTCAGCAACCATTCAATTTCCGGCAACGACAGCAGTATCCCGGTGGGGGCGTTCGGATTTGGAAAGATAATGCCGCCATTACTGCACAGGTAGTCCGCCACCTGAATGCGGTAATCGCTGCCCAGCGGTATCCGCTGATAATCCACCTGATACAGACCGCAGTAGACGGGGTAAAAACTGTAGGTGATATCCGGGAAAAGAACCGGCTCATCGTGCTTGAGCAGCGCCTGAAAAATATGGGCCAGCACCTCATCTGAACCGTTGCCCAGGAACACCTGAGCCGGAGCAACAGCATAGTAATCTGCCACCGCCTGTCTAAGTAATGTACCGCTGGGGTCAGGGTAGAGGCGAAGGCTATCCCCCAACTCTCCGGCGATGGCTTCCAGAACCCGGGGTGACGGTCCATAGGGGTTTTCATTGGTGTTCAACTTGGTCAGGTTGGCCAGTTTGGGCTGCTCCCCGGGTACATAGGGATCCAGCCTTGCAACGACATCACTCCAGAAAGGGCTGCTCACAGGGTTACCATCATGACTTGATACGATATTCGGCAGAGCGGGCGTGGGCGGTCAGGCTTTCCCCCCGGGCCAGCACCGACGCAGTTTTCCCCAATGTCGAAGCACCTTCGGCGGAACACATAATCAGTGAACTGCGCTTTTGAAAGTCATAAACACCCAGCGGCGAGGAAAAACGGGCTGTCATGGAGGTCGGCAGGACATGGTTGGGACCGGCACAGTAATCGCCCACCGCCTCTGCGGTATAACGACCCATAAAGATAGCCCCGGCGTGCCGAATACCCGGCAACCAGTCTTCGGGGCTGGCCACAGACAGCTCCAGATGCTCGGGAGCAATACGGTTAATCAACGCCAATGCGTCTGTCATGTCCGCTACCGCAATCAGGGCACCGCGCCTCTCGAGTGACGCACGAATAATCGATGCCCGCTCCATGGTGGGCAACAACTTGTCAATACTGGTTTTTACCTGTTCTAGGAAATCCATATCCGGACTGATCAGAATGGCCTGAGCTTCTTCGTCGTGCTCAGCCTGGGAAAACAGATCCATAGCGATCCAGTCCGGGTTTGTCTGACCGTCGCAAACCACCAGAATTTCCGAGGGCCCCGCCACCATGTCCAGACCCACGGCTCCGAACACAGCCCGCTTGGCCGTGGCAACAAAGATATTGCCCGGCCCGACAATCTTGTCCACCCGAGGCACGGTTTCCGTACCATAGGCCAATGCACCAATGGCCTGAGCGCCGCCCAATGTAAACAGACGATCAACTCCGGCAATCGCTGCCGCAGCGAGGACCAGCGGATTCAGTTCGCCACCCGGCGCTGGCACCACCATGATAATCTCGTTAACGCCGGCCACCCGGGCGGGCAGAGCATTCATCAGAACCGACGACGGATAGCTGGCTTTGCCCCCGGGCACATAAATGCCCACCCGGTCCAGTGCGGTGATCTGCTGCCCCAACAGGGTGCCGTCCTCTTCCCGGTAGTGCCAGGAGGCCTGCTTCTGGTGCTGGTGATAACGGCGAATTCGTTCCGCCGCCAATTCCAGTGCATCGCGCTCAGCTGCGGGGAGACCGGCCAATGCTCCGAAAACAACGTCGGGAGGAATTTCGAGCTCCCGGACATCACTGACATCCCGGGCGTCGAAGCGATTGGTAAATTCAATCAGAGCCTGATCACCGCGCTGGCGCACAGCCGCCAGAATATCTCCAACGATCTGCTCAACGTTTTGATCTGATACATTCTCCCACGCCAGCAACTCGGCCAGCCGGTCGTCGAAACAACTATCTGCGGTAGACAACTGCAAGATACTGATGGGTTCACTTTGCATCGTCATCGGACCTTCTTCACCGCTTCCGTCAGGCGGTCTACGATATCCTGCAGCAATCGGTGCTTCATCTTCATGGCGGCCTTGTTCACAATTATCCGGGAACTGATGTCGGCAATAAACTCCCGGGCCTCCAGGCCATTGGCCCGAAGCGTATTGCCGGTATCCACAATATCCACAATCTCATCCGCCAGGGCCATGATCGGAGCCAGCTCCATGGCACCGTAGAGTTTTATGATATCCGCCTGACGACCCTGTTCGGCATAAAAACGGCGGGCCACATTAACGTACTTGGTGGCGACCCGGATACGCCCTGTGCCAGGCGCCGCCCCGGCCACTGCCGCAGTCATCATACGACAGCGGGCGATACCCAGGTCCAGCGGCTCATAGAGCCCGTCACCGCCATGCTCCAGGAGGGTGTCTTTTCCCGACACACCCAAATCCGCTGCCCCAAACTGCACATAAGTTGGAACATCCGAACCGCGCAATACCAGTAATCGCACATCGGATCTACTGGTATCAAACAGAAGCTTGCGGCTGGCACTGATGTCTTCCAGAGGTGCAATACCGACTTCAGCCAGTAAAGGCAGAGTTTCTTCCAGAATACGCCCCTTGGTCAGGGCAATGGTAATTTGCATGGCACTCACATTGTTTATGCAACTGGTTACTTGAGGAAAACGCCCGACCGGGACTAACGACCCGGAATCCTGCGGATATTGGCACCGAGCTGCTGCAGCTTTTCCTCAATACATTCATACCCTCGATCTATATGGTAAATACGATCGACAATGGTTTCACCATCAGCCACCAGTCCGGCAATCACCAGGCTGGCCGAGGCCCTCAGATCTGAAGCCATGACCGGCGCCGCTTTGAGCCGCTCAACCCCGGTAACGATGGCGGTATTTCCTTCCAGAGTAATTTTGGCCCCCATTCGATTCAGCTCATGGGTCTGAACCAGACGATTCTCAAAGATCGTCTCGGTAATCGTGCCGACCCCATCGGCAACCGCATTAACAGTTGTCAGCTGCGCCTGCATATCCGTTGGGAACGCCGGATAGGGCGCTGTCTTGAAGTTGACCGATTTTGGCCTGCGCCCTTCCATATCGAGTACTATCCAGTCCTTGCCGACGCTTATCTTTGCACCGGCTTCCTCCAGCTTGATCAACACAGCCTCGAGAATATGCGGATCGGTATCCTTCAACTTGACCCGTCCGCGGGTCGCTGCCGCCGCCGCCAGATAAGTTCCCGTCTCAATGCGATCGGGCATAATCCGGTAACTGCCCCGATGCAGGGTGTCGACCCCATCGATGGTCAGCGTTGTGGTACCCATACCCATCACCTGGCCACCCAACGCATTAATACAATTGGCCAGATCTACCACTTCGGGTTCACGGGCGGCATTTTCAATAATAGTCTGGCCATCGGCAAGTGCGGCGGCCATCATCAGGTTTTCCGTTGCACCCACGGAGACCGTGTCCATCAAAATATGGGCACCCTTGAGGCGTCCATTACAGCGGGCATTGATGTAGCCACCGTCAATATCAATCTCGGCACCCATCATTTCCAGCCCGCGCAGGTGCAGATCTACCGGTCGACTGCCGATTGCACATCCACCGGGAAAGGAGACATTGGCAACACCAAACTTCGTGAGCATTGGGCCCAGAACAAGAATGGAAGCACGCATGGTCTTGACCAGGTCATAGGGTGCTACATGACTGTGCAAGGTCGTAGCATCGACTTCCACCTGCATCTTTTCATTCAGCACCACACTGACACCCAGGCATCCGAGCAGCTCGAACATGGTGGTTATGTCATGCAGGTGGGGCACATTGGAAATCATCACCGGACCATCGGCCAGGAGCGTGGCCGCCATGATCGGCAGTGCGGAATTTTTGGCGCCGGAGATACGGATTTCCCCGAACAGTGGGCCGCCTCCGGAAATCAACAACTTGTCCATTCAAAACCCTTGTGATTCAGCAAGGCAGTGGCCAATGTGAGCTGAGATTGGTGAGGGAAACCGGCGCGGGCTTATTTGCGAACTTCATCCGGCGTATAGGTTTTGATATTTACCGCGTGAATGGCGCCTTCGGCTATGTGTTGCTGAAGCACGGCATAGATTTTTTGTTGCCGCTGTACCGGGCGGAGTCCGGAAAACAAGTCGCCGACGACCTGTATTTCAAAGTGGCTACCATCGCCACCAACGGTGACATCACAATCGGCCAGAGCATCCTGCAGGAGCACCTGCACATCATCGGGAGTCATCGATTACCCCTCACTTTTAATGACATCTGACGGGGCAGACCAGTTGGCTATGACCTGATCGATATTGCCGTCATATTTTTCGGCCCTCTGGGCAAACTGGTTGCGGAACGTTTTACCCAGGTTGATCCCATTGATCACAACGTTGGTGATTTTCCACACGCCCTCACGATTGAGCGCCATCGAGTAATAGAGCGGAAAGACACCGTCCTTGCCACGAATTTCCTGAACCACGGTAACCCGACGCTTACCTTCAAGATCTTCCTTGGGCGGCAACACCACGATGGTTTCATCGCCATAGGAAATCAGACCGCGACCATAGGTTTCAATCAGGTCGCGATGAAAGGTTTTGACGAACAGCTCACGCTGTTCATCGGTAGCCTCGGCTCGATAGGTACCCATAACATTGCTGGCAATCCACTTGAAATCAATCACCCGGGTCAGCAGACAATCCAGCGAATCAAAGAAAGCCTGGGGATCATCGTCAAAGGTCTCGCGGTGTTCGTCAATCATCTGCAACAGATCGTCAGTCACGGTCTCAATTAATTCATGGGGACTTTGTTCTGATGAGGTAACGGCATCATCCGCAGCCTGGGTAGCAATTGCATGACCCGACAACAGCACAACGAGTGCAGGAAGCAATGTTTGTATCAACCTTTTGTACATGGCAATTTTCCTCTAATTATTCGGACCTGCTGGCTGAACAGCTGACCTTTGTTCGGCCACAGTCATTTGACAGCAACAACCCAGCCAAGTGCCCAATTAGCTGGCTTGAAAAGGCGTGCACTATACCATTGCCCCGCTATTTTCGAAATCCTTGAGAGCCAGGCAATTTTATGGAGAACCTGTTAATGGCCTCTGCCGACGTTCTGACTGAACTGCCAGGGCTGGGGGTGCGCTGCTAATAATAATGTATACCCTATATAGCGACACGGAGACCCGCTTGCTGATCACCGTCAGCACTTACAGCATTACCTGGTTGCCGGTATACTTGGCAAAATATTTTGGGTAGCCAATGACCACCAGTAATTTTGCCGAAGCCGCACGCCGCACCATCCGTCTTGAAGCCGAAGCCGTCACCCTGCTCGAAGAGCGGATTGATGCAGCCTTTGACCGTGCCTGCGAGCTGATCATGCAGTGCACCGGTCGCGTCATTGTTACCGGCATGGGAAAATCGGGACATATCGGCAGGAAGATTGCCGCCAGTCTGGCGAGCACGGGAACCCCCGCTTTTTTCGTTCATCCCGGGGAAGCCAGCCATGGCGACCTTGGCATGATCACACGGGCTGATCTGGTGCTGGCATTATCCAATTCCGGAACTACCGCCGAAATCATTACCCTGCTACCACTCATTAAGCGTATGGGTCTTCCGCTGATCAGTATGACCGGCAACCCGGATTCGATTCTGGCCCAGGCATCAGAGGCCCACCTGGATGTCCGGGTTCCCAGTGAGGCCTGCCCTCTGGGGTTGGCACCTACCACCAGCACCACGGCGACGCTGGTCATGGGTGACGCCCTGGCAATTGCTCTGCTGGAGGCTCGGGGTTTTACCGCCGAGGACTTCGCCTTTTCCCACCCGGGCGGGGCACTCGGTCGAAAACTGCTACTCAAGGTGGAAACCATCATGCACAGTGGCGACGAGTTGCCCCGGGTGCTCGAGGACGCGTTACTGAAAAAAGCCCTGGTGGAAATGACCGCCAAAGGGTTTGGCATGACTACGGTGGTTAACCGCCAGGGAGAATTGGTCGGGGTATTTACCGACGGCGATCTGCGCCGGGCTGTCGATAACGATATCGACATCAATCACAGTACCGTCCGTCAATTAATCAAGGGCAGCTGCAAGGCCGTTCATCGGGAACTGCTCGCGGCCGAGGCATTAAAAATTATGGAAGACAATAAAATTACGGCACTTGTTATTGAAGACGCCAACCACCATCCGATTGGGGTTCTCCATATGCACGACATCCTGCGCGCGGGAGTCATGTAACCATGTCAGCCCCGAACCTGAAAATCACCAGCAGAGCTCGTCAAATCCGGTTATTGCTACTGGATGTAGACGGCGTCCTGACCGATGGTTGCCTCTACTACGGCAACAATGGAGAGGAACTGAAATCGTTCAACATACAGGACGGTCTCGGGATCAAACTATTACAGCGCAACGGCATCAAAGTCGGCATTATCACCGGCCGATCTTCAGCACTGGTGGCAAGACGGGCCGAAGAACTGGGTATCGATCTTGTCGTGCAGGGAAGAGAGGACAAACTGACCGCTCTGGAAGACTTGCTGGTTACTCACCCTTACCAGATGAACGAAATTGCCTTTCTCGGCGACGATCTTCCCGACCTGGCTGTCATCAGGCGGGTGGGGCTGGGGGTCGCCGTTGCGAATGCCCGGCCAATTATTGCTGAACACGCACTCTGGCAGACCACCGCCTGCGGTGGAGCCGGTGCTGTCCGGGAACTGGGCGAGCTGCTTTTGCAAGCTCAGGATAAACTGGAATCCACCTTTACGGACTACCTCTAGACTTATGCGTAATATTTTGATGACTGCCATGCTGCTCGCCTCAACAGGGATTTTCCTGTTGTTCTGGCTGTCGCCACCAGAGGTATTCCTGAACAAGCCAAGCGCCGATGTAGAAGAGTTACCTAAAGCAGACAGCTATATGAACAATATTGATACGGTAAATTTTGACAGGGATGGCAACCGGGCTTACACCCTCACAGCCACGGAGGCACGCCACTTTAATCGGGGCAACCGACTGGAACTGGAGAACCCCGGCATGGTGTCTTACAGTGAGCCGAACGAGGGTTCAGAGCAGACACCCCCATGGCATGTAACCTCCCAGAAAGGCACTATCTACAACGGGGGTGAGCGGGCTGTCCTGTCCGGTGAGGTCTATGCATGGCAATCTGTTAAAAAAGGCGGAAAAAATGAATTTCTCACCAGTAAATTAACCATATTCCCTGAGACCAATATTGCCGAAACCGGCCTACCTGTGACCATTAAAACACCTCAGGGGAAGACCACTGGCACAGGCATGTGGGCAGATCTTAATGATGAGATATTCAAACTGCTATCAAAAGTAAAGGGGATTCACCGTGCGCCATAATTTATTCATTCTGCTGCTACTGGCAGTATGTCATTCCTCCAGTCTGGCGCTACCCAGCGACGCACAACAGCCTATCAATATTGAGTCGGATAGAGCCGAACGATATGAAAAAACCGGCACAACGATCTACGAAGGCGCTGTCGTTATTACCCAGGGAACCATCAAAATCCACGCGGACAAGGTCACCGTCTACACGGCAAACAACCAGGTCGTTCGAATTGTCTGTGTGGGAGAACCTGCCCGCTACCAACAACAACCGAACCCCAACGACAACATGATGTACGCCAAGGGGGATACTATTGAATACCACCTGGCCAGCGACCGTATCGACCTACTGAAAAATGCCAGCGTTGAGCAAAATGGCACCGTTATCACCGGTGAAAAAATCAACTATGACCTGAAGGCAGAGGTGGTCAAGGCGAGCAGTGGCGACAATCCCCGCCAGCGAATCCAGATGGTCATTCCACCCAACAAGCAAAAGGATGCAAACTAAATGGCTATCCTTAAAGCGTCAAACCTGGTCAAAAGCTATAAAAGAAGGCCGGTGATTCGCGATGTCTCCCTCACCGTCGAAAGCGGTGCGATCGTCGGATTGCTCGGTCCTAACGGCGCTGGCAAAACCACCTGTTTTTACATGATTGTCGGGCTGGTTCATCAGGATGGCGGCTCTGTTCATATCGATGATGAGGACATCACCTCGCTGTCCATGCACGGCAGGGCTCGAAAAGGGCTTGGCTATCTCCCGCAAGAGGCCTCCATTTTTCGCAAGATGACCGTGGAGAATAATATTCTGGCGATCCTGGAAACCAGAAAAGATCTCGACAAACAACAGCGAGTGAAAAAGCTGGAACAGCTACTCCAGGAGTTTCATATCAGCCATATCCGCAACACCCTTGGCATGAGCCTCTCGGGAGGGGAGCGTCGCAGAGTGGAAATTGCTCGCGCACTGGCCATTGAGCCGGCCTTCATTCTTCTGGATGAACCCTTTGCCGGGGTCGATCCGATTTCAGTCAACGATATCAAACAGATCATCCGTCATTTACGCGATATAGGTATTGGTGTCCTGATCACGGACCACAACGTACGCGAGACACTCGATATCTGCGAACATGCTTATATCGTTGGCGAAGGACAGGTTATTGCCGAGGGACAGGCGGCCGATATTGTCGCCAACCAGCAGGTACGGGATATCTATCTCGGCGAAGACTTTATGCTTTGATGGGATGCACCACCGCACAACGATTGTGCAAAGCGGCACACATTTTGCTTGTCTCTCCCCCCGGAGGCGGACTACACTTTCCGTGTGAACATTTTCGTAACAACCCTCTATACGCAGTCATAACATGAAAGCCAGCTTGCAACTGAAAATCGGCCAGCAGCTGACGATGACCCCTCAGCTACAGCAGGCCATCCGTCTGTTGCAATTATCCTCTCTCGACTTGCATCAGGAAATCCAGCAGAACCTCTACGATAACCCGCTGCTTGAGCTTGCCGAAGAATCCGAGAACCTTGCCGCAGAAACCGCCACCGGGAAAAATGAAGATATCGACAGTGCAACCCGTGATCTCAACAGCAGCGAATGGGACAGCAAAATACCCACTGACCTGCCAGTCGATGCCAATTGGGACGATATTTACCAACCCAGTACCACCATCAGAAACACCGGCGCGGATACGCGTGATTTTGACAGTGTTCACAACGTCACAGAGTCGCTTCAGGACCACCTGATCTGGCAACTCAATCTGACGCCGATGTCTCCCAAGGATTACCTGATCGGTGAAATAATCATCGATTCAATTGATAGCCGGGGCATGCTGACGGCACCGGTTGAAGAAATCTGGGCTGCGCTGGACGACGAAATTGAGCTGGATGAAGTCCTCGCTGTGGTGCACCGCATTCAGCAGTTTGACCCCCCCGGCGTTGCAGCCACCAGCCTCGCCGAATGTCTTCTGATTCAGCTGAACCAGTTCTCTCCGGATACGCCGCTGATTAATGAGGCCATACAGCTCGTCACCGACCACCTGGAGCTGGTTGGGCAGCGCAATTTCCGACAAATGGAAAAAATCACCGGCCTGCCCCACGAAATACTTGAGAACGCCATTCTGCTAATCCAGACGCTGTCCCCCAATCCCGGTGACGCCATTCGAAACGATGATATCGAGTACGTAGTACCCGATGTTCGGGTCACCAAAGTCGATAATCACTGGAAAGTTTCCCTCAATGAGGACATCACCCCTCGCCTGAGCATCAATCAACAATACGCCCAGCTGATTCGCCGGGCCGATTCCAGTCAGGACAACACCTTCCTCAAGAATCACCTCCAGGAAGCCAAATGGTTTCTGCGCAGCATGGAAAGCCGCAATGACACCCTGATGCGCGTCACCAGCTGCATCATTGAATTACAACAGGGCTTTCTGGAACAGGGACCCGTGGCGATGAAGCCCATGGTGCTGGCAGATATTGCCGAACGACTGGACCTGCACGAATCCACTATTTCGAGGGTGACCACCCAAAAGTACATCGACACACCGCAGGGTGTTTTTGAACTCAAGTATTTCTTCTCCAGCCACGT
>DDNV01000070.1:8719-8992 GCA_002341315.1 Cellvibrionales bacterium UBA2511 | reverse complement strand
AAGTATTTCTTCTCCAGCCACGTCTCGACCGACGCTGGCGGGGAGTGTTCATCAACAGCCATTCGCGCTATGCTGAAAAAAATGGTAAGTGCTGAAAATCCGGGCAAGCCCCTCAGTGACAACAAACTGACAGCACTGCTTCAGGAGATGGGTATTCAGGTTGCCCGACGCACTGTTGCCAAATACCGCGAGGGGATGGGCATCCCCTCTTCCAGCGAAAGAAAACGCTACAACCCCAACACCTAACACCTATTAAGGAGAACCGCATGCAAG
>DDNV01000070.1:0-8641 GCA_002341315.1 Cellvibrionales bacterium UBA2511 | reverse complement strand
CAACACCTAACACCCATTAAGGAGAACCGCATGCAATTGAACATCAGCGGACATCATCTCGATATCACTGATCCGATCAAAGACTATGTCACTACCAAATTATCCAAACTGGAGCGTCATCACGACGGCATCACCAGCACGAATGTGATTCTCTCAGTTGAAAAATTGATCCAGAAAGCTGAAGCAACAGTCCATGTCAGCGGCGGTGAATTCTTTGCCGATTCCGAGCATGAAGATCTTTATGCCGCTATCGACATGCTCACCGACAAGCTGGACCGACAGTTGATCAAGCACAAGGAAAAGAACCGCGGTAGATAACACTCATGAAACTGATTGATGTACTCACCCCTGAAAACACCGTTGCCAGCTCCGAGGGCGGTAGCAAAAAAAGGGTACTGGAAAACCTTTCCGTCTTCCTGGCAGAACGCATGGAAGGGGTTAACGCAGACGACCTCTACCAGAGCCTGCTGGCAAGAGAGCGACTGGGCAGCACCGGGATAGGAGAAGGTGTTGCCATCCCCCACTGCCGGCTGACCGGCTGTGAAAAAATTACCGGGGCACTTGTCAAACTAGCTGATGCTGTCGATTTTGATGCCATTGATGGAGAGCCAGTAGATCTAATTTTTGCACTGATCGTTCCCGAGGAGCAAAACGACGAACACCTGCAGGTCCTCTCTTCCATTGCCGAACTACTTCAGGACGAAACGGTTCGCAATGCATTGCGACAGGCCGGCAGTGATCAAGATCTCTTCCGGATAGCAACCGGCAGTGATGGTGACTGAGGTGGAAGACTAATGCGACTGGTGGTGGTAAGTGGGCGTTCCGGATCCGGCAAGAGTACCGCACTGAATGTTCTCGAAGATGTCGGTTTTACCTGTATTGACAATCTTCCCGCCAGTTTGCTTCCCGGCCTTTTTCAGAAAGCCATCAACGCCAAGAGCCAGCACTGGCTGGAAAAAATTGCAGTGGGAATCGATGTCCGCAACCTCGGCGAAGACCTTGACCAACTACCAAAAATTCTTGCGGAGCTGAAATATTCTGGCATCAATTATGAAGTACTTTTTCTCGATGCCAGAAATTCCGTCATTATCCAGCGTTTCAGTGAAACGCGTCGCAAGCACCCTCTCACCAATGATCGGGTAGATATCCACGAAGCCATCGAACTTGAGACCACGCTGCTGGACCCGATTGCCTCAATTGCAGATCGCAGAATTGATACCAGCACCATGACTCTGCACCAGCTGCGCGATGTCATCAAACAACAAATTGCCCCTCACAGCAGAGATGACATGGCCGTCATGTTTGAGTCCTTTGCCTTTAAGCGTGGAGTGCCAGTCAACGCAGATTTTGTCTTTGACGTTCGCTGCCTGCCGAATCCCCACTGGAAACAGGAGTTAAGACCCTTTACCGGCAATGACCAGCCAGTGATCGAATTTCTCGAATCGCAACCGGAAGTCATCGACATGACTAATGACATCAAGCAGTTCCTGTCCCGCTGGACGCCGTCATTTCTTGCCAATAATCGCAGTTATCTAACCATTGCAGTGGGCTGCACCGGGGGACAGCACCGCTCAGTCTACATATCCAGCGTTCTAGCCAGACATTTCAGCAGCACAATGCCGAATGTACAGGTTCGGCACAGAGAACTGTCCTGACGGGCGCCATCACGAGAGGGCTGTTATGTCAAAAATAATCTGTACAGAAATCACCATTGTGAACCGTCTCGGGCTGCATGCTCGAGCAGCCGCAAAGCTGGCTTCGACTGCCGGAAAATATGGCTGCGCCATCAAAACCGGGCGCAGTCCCGACAAACTGGTGGACGCTAAAAGCGTGATGTCACTGATGTTGCTTGCCGCGACCCAGGGCACCTCTCTCCATTTCATTTTCGAAGGCAGTGATGCGGAGCGCGCCCATCGCGATATCGAACAGTTAATCGGCAACCGATTCGAGGAAGAGCACTGACCGCGCCGCCTACCAGCCAGACCACTGTATAATTTTGTCACGCCCACCTATACACTATCCGCCTTCAAACTGACGGTCAGGGAAAACTTCTCAGATGCAGGGGCCTAACGAAAAATTCAGCCATTTGTCCAGGCTCGCCAGCATCAACGAAATGATGAATTCAAGCGATGTGCGCCTGCTCCGGCACATGCTTAATAACCTTTCTCCCGGTGATATCGCCGACCAGATAGAGTCTGCACCACCTAAAGCCCGGCGGGTATTATGGGATCTGGTTGACCGGGAACTGGAAGGCGAGGTAATCGGTGAGCTCAGCGAGGAACTTCGCGGTGAAATCCTTAGTGAAATGGAAAGTCACGAGGTCGCCTCACTCACCGAAGGCCTTGATCCCGATGACATTGCGGACATTCTGCAGCAACTCCCCGACCAGGTAATACCAGAAGTACTTCAGGCGATGAGCAGCCAGGACAGGCTGCGGGTAGAGCGAGTACTTACGTACAACGAAGATACCGCTGGCGGGTTGATGAACACGGACACCATCACTGTCCGACCCGACCTGACAATTGATGTGGTATTGCGTTACCTGCGTCGCCACGAAGAAATTCCGGATATCACCGATAATATTTTTGTGGTGAACCGGGAAGATACTTTTCTCGGCACATTACCGCTCACCAAACTGCTGACCGCGAGCCCCAATATCACTGTGCGCGAGATGATGGTAACCGATGCACAGGCCATCACAGCCGACATGCCCGATTCGCAGGTTGCACTGCTGTTTGAAAAGAATGACTGGGTTTCCGCTCCAGTGGTAGGCGCAGACCACAAACTGCTTGGCCGAATCACCATCGATGACGTGGTAGACGTGATTATCGAGGATGCCGCCCACTCACTGTTGGGGTTGGCCGGTCTCAGCGATGAAGAAGAGACGTTTGCTTCGGTTAAACGCACGGCACCCCGTCGGGCCGTTTGGCTCGGGATGAACCTGATAACCGCTATCCTCGCCTCCTCGGTGATCAACATTTTCGAAGCCACGATTGAAAAGGTCGTCGCACTGGCTATCCTGATGCCCATCGTCGCCAGC
The DNA here is from genome assembly GCA_002341315.1 of Cellvibrionales bacterium UBA2511. Lineage (GTDB taxonomy): Bacteria > Pseudomonadota > Gammaproteobacteria > Pseudomonadales > Porticoccaceae > Porticoccus. The sequence goes on along the minus strand of DDNV01000070.1, from coordinate 5,601 downwards.
ATGGGTGGTGTTGCTGGCAGTCAGACGCTCACCGTGGTTATCCGGGGCATGGCACTGGAACAAATCAGCAAGAACAATATGCGCTGGTTACTGAGCAAGGAATTTGCCGTCGGCGCATTGAATGGCATGCTATGGGCACTGGTGATGGGCGGCGTTGCTGCTCTCTGGTTTAACGACCCGATCATAGCCTTCATCATTGCTGCCGCCATGGCCATCAACCTTATCTCCGCCGCTGTTGCAGGCACGTTGCTGCCGGTGTTTTTAAAAAAATGCCGTATCGACCCCGCTCTGGCGGGGAGCGTCGCGCTCACCACGGTTACAGATGTGGTGGGTTTCCTCTCGTTTCTGGGTCTCGCCACCCTGTTTTATAGCTAACCATCATGATTGAAGATTCTTTTCCAGACCGTCTGCCAGACGAAGAACCACCCAAAAGCAAGTCGGCCGTCAAGCGCGAGATGATCGCACTGCAAAAGCTCGGCGAAGAACTCGTGGACCTAGCCCCGGCCAAATTGGCCAAGGTCACCATGCCGGAAGAACTTGCCGAAGCTGTAATGTTGGCGAGACGGCTAAAAAGTCGCGAGGGTCGACGACGCCAACTACAATATATTGGCAAAATCATGCGTGTTATTGACAGCGAGGGCATACAACGGGAGCTGGAGAGCTTTCATCACGACAGTCAGGTTTTTCGCCAGCAGTTTCAACGCCTGGAGAACTGGCGCGACAGACTGATCAGTGAGGGCGACTCCGCCCTAGAAGAGCTGATTAGCGATATACCGGGACTGGACCGACAGCACTTGCGCCAGTTAATCAGACAGGCCCGGCGCGACGCATCACAACAAAAACCACCGGCAGCCAGTCGAAAATTGTTTCAGTATCTTCGGGATAACTGTCAGTGAGTTCGTCCAGCGACCCGGAGAAGCGCTCTACGGTCTTTTCCCGGAAGCGGCTATCCGGCGACAACCCTGTTTTCCGCTGCCCCTGGGCTGGCAATGATCCACTCTATCAGAGCTATCATGATCACGAATGGGGCGTTCCCTGTCGCGATGACCAAAAGCTGTTTGAATTTCTGGTGCTTGAGAGCGCCCAGGCCGGCCTAGCATGGATCACCATTCTCAGGAAGCGCGAACACTATCGACGAGCCTTTGCCGAATTTCAACCGGAGCAGGTAGCCAGCTTTAATCAGCGAGATGTTGCGCAGCTGCTGCAGAATAGGGGTATCGTGAGAAATCGACTGAAAGTTGAAAGCGCTGTCAGTAATGCCCGTCTATTTCTGGACATCCAGTCACAATTCGGCAGTTTTGCAAATTACCTGTGGGGCTTCGTCGACAATCGCCCCATTCAGAACCATTGGCAGGATGCCGACGCTGTTCCGGCGACTACCCCGCTATCGGACACCATCAGCAAGGACATGAAAAAACGTGGCTTCCGCTTTTTTGGCAGCACCATCTGTTATGCCTACCTGCAGGCTACCGGGTTGGTCAACGACCACCTGACAGGCTGCTTTCGCCATCGGCAATGCCACGATATTTAATCGTGGCACCCTGATAGCACTGTCAGTTTTTGCCAGCTCGCTTGCGTTCATTCTCGCTCAGGAGCTTTTTACGCAAACGAATGTGGTGGGGGGTTACCTCCACCAGCTCATCTTCGGCAATAAACTCCAGCGCCTGTTCGAGGGTATGTCGAACCGGCGGACTGAGCACCAGGTTCTCATCGGTACCGGCCGCCCGGATGTTGGTCAGCTGCTTGGCCTTGGTGGGGTTCACTGGCAAATCATTGTTGCGGGAATGCAGACCAATAATCTGCCCTTCATAGACCTCGGCACCGTGACCGAGGAACAAACGGCCACGATCCTGCAGGGTGAACAGGGCATAAGCCAGTGTCTTGCCCTTGGTCATGGAGACCAGCACGCCGTTCTGGCGACCGGCCATGTCACCCTGTTTCACTGGACCGTAGTGATCAAAAATGCTGGTCATGATGCCAGAGCCACTGGTCAGCGTCAGAAAGTGTGAGCGAAAGCCAATCAGGCCTCGGGAGGGCACCATAAACTCGAGTCTCACCCGGCCTTTACCGTCGGGTTCCATGTTGGTCATATCCGCCTTGCGAAACCCCAACTCCTCCATTACCGCACCCTGATGCCGGTCTTCAATATCAATCACGACCTGCTCAAAGGGTTCATGAATCTCGCCATCCACGTCTTTCTGGATCACTTCGGGGCGCGATACACCCAGCTCGAAACCCTCCCGGCGCATGTTTTCAATCAATACCGACAGATGTAATTCACCGCGCCCGGACACCACAAATTTGTCGGGGGTCTCGCCCTGCACAACCCGCAGTGCCACATTGTGAATCAGCTCCTGATCCAGCCGCTCCCTGATATTTCTCGAGGTAATGTATTTGCCATCCTGACCGGCGAACGGGGAATCGTTCACCTGGAAAGTCATGCTGACGGTGGGTTCGTCAACACTCAGTGGCACCATCGCTTCCGGCTTGTCCGGGCTACAGATGGTGTCGGAAATGTTCAATTTGTCGATACCGGTGATGCAGACGATATCGCCCGCTTCGGCCTGCTCCACCTCAAATCGCTCCAGACCGCGATAACCCATCACCTGTAATACGCGACCGCGACGGGTTTTGCCCTCACGATCAACCACCACCACCTGCTCGTTGGTTTTGAGTTTGCCGCGGGTAATTCGACCGATACCGATAACGCCCACGTAACTGCTGTAATCCAGTGCGCTGATCTGCATTTGCAGTGGACCATCGCGGTTCACCGCCGGTGCTTTGACCTTATCCACGACCATCTGGAACAGCGGCGTCATGTCTTCCGCCAGATCATCCGGCTCATTTCCGGCAACACCGTTCAGCGCCGACGCATACATAATGGGGAAGTCCAGTTGTTCGTCGGTGGCACCGAGGCGATCGAAGAGATCGAAGACCTGATCGACAACCCAATGGGGACGGGCGCCGGGGCGATCCACCTTGTTGACCACAAGAATCGGATGGAGCCCCTGTTCGAAAGCCTTTTGGGTAACAAACCGGGTCTGTGGCATAGGGCCGTCAACCGCGTCCACCAGCAACAATACGGAGTCCACCATCGACAGAACCCGCTCAACCTCACCGCCAAAGTCAGCGTGGCCGGGAGTATCGACGATATTGATCCGGTAACCGTTCCATTCGATGGCCGTGTTTTTGGCCAGAATGGTAATACCGCGCTCACGCTCCTGATCATTGGAATCCATGACCCGTTCGGCACCCATGGCTTTGCGGTCCAGCGTACCGGATTGTTGCAACAGACGGTCCACCAAGGTGGTTTTACCGTGGTCAACGTGGGCAATAATGGCGATGTTGCGGAGATTTTCGATCACAGGATTTCTCGGTCGCTAAAAAATAGGCGCGGATTATAGCGGTTATAGCGCCAGAACGCAGGGATTTCTTCAACACCGTACCCATATCTACCCACTAATGACAAGGGCCATCAAGGAAAGCCGTTTTGGCCAGGAAACCCTACCGGCATAACCCGGATAAATTTGATGAGATCAGACAGGCAAAAGGGCAGCGACGCCTGCCGGTATCGGCCAATGACCGCACATCGACATCCCAAACCGAGAGCCCTATACTGCTCGGCAATTCACACACACCATATAAAGGATCTTATTTTGGTGGTTCAACAGCAAAAATTTGCTGTCAGTCTCATGGAGCATCTGGTCACAGCAACTTTTGTCCTCGACCGGGACGGTTACGTCGTCATCTGGAACAAATCCTGTGAGCGACTCACTGGTGTCAGGGCCGAGGAAGTGCTTGGGACACGGGACCACTGGAAGGCTTTCTATGCCAAGCAACGGCTCTGTCTCGCTGATGTACTGGTGCAGGAACGAACAGCTGAGCTCGATCAGCTCTACGCGGTTCACGCACAACTCTCAATCTATGGGGAAGGCTATAAGGCCGAAAACTGGTGCGTTATGCCCCGCATCGGTTCACGGCTCTATCTCACGGTGGATGCGGGCCCTATCTACGATGCCCACGGCAGTCTGATCGCCGTTGTTCAAACGATCAGGGACAATACCGACTATAAAAATGCCCAGTCAAAACTCGAAAAAATGGCCATCACCGACGAGCTTACCGGTCTCTATAACCGGCGCTATTTTACCGACCATCTCGACATGGAATGGCGACGGGGTATGCGCAGCCGGGAACCGCTCGCACTGATTTTCCTGGATATCGATTACTTCAAGCAATACAACGACCACTACGGACACATGGTTGGCGATGACTGCCTGAAATCCATTGCCACCACCATACAGCACAGCCTGCTACGCGCCACCGACATGGCTACCCGCTATGGCGGTGAGGAATTTTGCATCCTGCTGCCCAACACTTCGCTGACCGGAGCCCTGAAAGTAGCGGCACAGGTCCAGGCGAACATCAAGAGACTGCAGATTCCACACGCCGACAGCCCCATATCGTCGTCGCTAACTATCAGCGCCGGTGTCGCCAGCCTTGTCCCCACTACGGAAGAAAGCTCTTCACGGCTGACATCTCTGGCCGACAAGGCCCTTTATGAGGCCAAGGGCAGGGGGCGAGATCAGACAGTTGCCAGCGATACCTGTTAGCTGCGGCACTGAACAAAAAACACCTGCTCCACCGGCAAATTGTGCATGAAATCCGCTGAAGGCAATGATCACGACAAAGCGGAGACAGGGACATGCATGTTCAATTGCGGGGAGCCAGCTCATATTATTTGTTGCGACCTGTTTCCGCTCGACAATCAGCTGAGCGGCCAACCGATCAATAAAACCGTCAATGTCACTGCGCCGATAAGCAGGTTCATAGGAACACCTACCCGGAGAAAGTCCGAAAAGCGGTAACCACCCGGCCCGTAAACCATCAGATTCGTCTGGTAGCCCAAAGGCGTCGCAAAGCTTGCCGAGGCCGCCATGATAATGGCGAAAATAAAAGGTTCGTTGTTCAAACCTGCCTGCTCTGTCATTTCCAACACGATCGGCAACACCAGTACGGCCGAGGCATTGTTGGTAATCAGCTCGGTCAGAATTGACACCAGCAGATAGCACAGTATCAGCAGTAACCAGGGCTTACCGGAACCCAGCTGAATCATATTGTCGGCAAGAAATGCCGCCACACCAGTTTTTTCCAGCGCCATACCCAGTGCAAACGCCGCTGCGATTGTCACTATCACCATCATGTCGATATTTTTTTCCGCCTGGTTGACCGAGCAGCAACCGCTGAGGATCATCAGTAAACTACCGAGCAGCGCGGCGTTAAGCATACTGGTCAGGCCCAGCCCCGCCAGAGCGACGATACCACCCAGAATAGCCCAGGACAGGTAGGCACGCTCGTGCCTCGGAGGATCGGTATTCCGCTCGTTGACTAACAGGAAATCCTTGTTATAGCGCTGACGGCTGACAAATGCGGGCCGGGCTTCGAGTAACAGCGTATCGCCCACTGCCAGCTCAATCGTGCCCAGATTCCCCTGAACCCGCTCACCATGCCGCGCAACAGCAAGGACCACTGCGCCATAGCGACTCCGAAATCCGGAATCCCGTATGGCGTGCCCCACCGCATCGCAGTGGGGCGATACGACCA
>DDNV01000022.1:10099-11015 GCA_002341315.1 Cellvibrionales bacterium UBA2511 | reverse complement strand
ATCGAACGGGTTCCGGCAATAACCCCGAGGGGGAAATCCACCGCACCGAGCGAACGCGGCACACTGCCTTCGCCAGTCCCCAACTGCTGCCCCGCGGGGCCATTCAGCCACTCGAAACCCGGCACGCCATGCCACTCGTCCACGACCTCGCTCCCCTGGTTCGGCGGCGCCAACATCACCACACGACCTAGCCTGGCAATGCTGTTATCGGCCAGGTAGTAGCGAACCAGAATGCCCCCCAGCGAGTGGGTGACAAAATGAATCGTTTCCACTGACGCTTGGTCACAGCCCGCGATGCCCTCCTCCACCGCCATCGCCGACAGACGATCAATGGTTTCCTCCCGGGACGGATAGCCGATATTCACCACGTGATAGCCGCTGTCCGACAGGGCTTCCTCCAGCTCATCCATTGAGTCGGCTGTCCGCACCAAGCCATGCAGCAACACCACACACTCATGATCGGCCTGTGCGACCAGAGGCATAAACAGAAAAACCGACAAGAGAGAGACAAGTATTCTCATGGCGTCAGTATACGTGAGACTTGCACCTGAAATGCATCTCCGGCGGCTTTGTGCCGCAGAGAATCCCGGGGTATTGGCCTTGCATGATTACCAGACAAACACCAAACTGGTTCGAACAACCGCGTAACAAGGAGAGGCTCAAGCCATCTGGAGTTTTGAATTAAAGTCGCCATGAAACCACTCTCACTTGTACGAACACATCAACAAAGATACATACTGGCTTTGGGCTCGGCGCTGCTTTTCGCCCTGATGTGGTGGCTAAACGCCAGCCGGGTAGAGTCGGCAAAACTTCCCGATTTCAGCATCATTAACGATATTTCCGAGCTGAAAACCCGTTTTTTTGGGTTTCTGGAGCCCCTGGCCAAGACTGCCAACCAGGCTGTTCTGGATGATCG
>DDNV01000022.1:8215-10034 GCA_002341315.1 Cellvibrionales bacterium UBA2511 | reverse complement strand
AACCAGGCTGTTCTGGATGATCGCGACTGGCTGCTTGAACTAAAAGCTGAACTGGATAAGGACAAACAACCCGGCTGGATCAAACAGCGGTCGCTAAACCACATTGCGGATCGATACGGTCTCGATGACAAAGCGTCAGCACCCAATGAACTCGTCGAGCAGTTACTACTGCGCGTCGATACCATCCCCATTTCCCTGGTTCTGGTTCAGGCCGCCGCCGAATCCGGCTGGGGTCGATCCCGTTTCGCCCGGCAGGGCAATAATCTTTTCGGAGAGTGGTGCTATACAAAGGGTTGTGGTCTTGTCCCCAAAAACCGGCCCGTGGGTGCCACACATGAAGTGAAGGCCTTCAATCGTCCCTACGACTCGGTGACCAGTTACCTCCATACCCTGAACACCCACCCTGCCTACAAAAGACTGAGACATAAACGTCAGGCATTGCGTAACGCCGATCGAGCAGTAACCGGTTTTGCTTTGGCAGGCTCACTGATTTTTTACTCGGAACGGCGTCAGGCCTATGTCAACGAAATAAAAACCATGCTTCGCCAATACAACCAGTTGATGGACAAATGATGACTCTCAAAAATTGGCTGGCAGCACTCTGCCTGCTCGTCTTTAGCAAACTGGCTCTGGCCGCAGACCATGGCGTGATTTTGCTGTATCACCATGTCGACACCGACACCCCAACAAGCACCAGCATTAGTCCAGCCGACTTCAAAGCCCACCTGCAATTGATCGACGAGCATGGCTATCGGGTCAAACCCCTCAGCCAACTCCTCACAGAACTCGATAGTGGCGGCACGGCAGATAAGGCAGTTGCCATCACTTTTGATGATGCCTATATCTCGGTCTATCAAACGGCCTTCCCCTTGCTAAAAAAACGCGGGTGGCCCTTTACAGTTTTTGTAAATGCCCAGTCCGTCGACGAACAGCAAACCCTGCAAATGAGCTGGGATCAGCTTCGGGAACTCGCTGACTATGGTGCCGAAATCGGCAACCACAGCCTGACCCACGCCCATCTGGTGCGCTATCTCCAGAATGAAACCCATAGTGAATGGCTGGCGCGCATGGATCATGAAATCGTCGAAAATGAGCGGCGTCTGAACCGTGAGATACCCCAGCGCAGCCAGGGCGAACAGCGTCTGTTCGCTTACCCCTTCGGTGAATACAACCCGGAGCTAGTGAACCTAGTCAAACAAAAAGGCTATTACTCCATCGCCCAGCAATCCGGTGCGGTCGCCAGCCCAACCCAGGATGTCATTCCCCGCTTTCCACTGGCGGGCAACTGGGCCAGGCGGGAACGGCTCAACACCGCACTGCAAAGCCAGCCACTGCCCGTTATCCGCGTCGATGCCGGCGCCATGATCGCAACGCCGGAACAAGCAGCTTCCGTACTGACCCTGACTATAGCACCCGACTTTAATCTGGCTAGCATTGGCTGCTACAACGCCAGTGGCACCAAACTGGCGTTGAACATATCGGGAAAAAATCAGATTGAGGTCACCCTGCCGCGCTGGACACCGGGTCGCCAAAAGGTGAACTGCACGGCGCCGGTTGGCAACGAACCGGGCGCCTATTACTGGTACAGCCAGTTGTGGATCATTGAAGAGAAGCATGTCGCAAACCGCGGCTCCTGAGAAGCTCTCCTAATATAAGACGCTTTCCATAAAAAGCAGCAGAGCCCCTTTGGGCATCACCCGAAAAGACGAAAGCCGTCGTTAAAATCCGTGACACCCGGGCCAGAATAGCGGCCAGTTTCTCGCGCCGCTGAAGAATCATCTGCGCCAGCCATGGTCCAGCCTGTTCCATCGCAGTTTTG
>DDNV01000022.1:589-8148 GCA_002341315.1 Cellvibrionales bacterium UBA2511 | reverse complement strand
CATAAGCCTCCATAATGCCGTCGGATTTCATTATCATGTGACCACAACCAACAATACCTGGCAGGCTTCATGGCACACCGTTTTCTTCCCCGCTGGCTTATTCATGGCCTACTGCTGCTCACGCTTTTCATGCTTGTCGCCGTGAGCTATGGTTACTGGTTCCTGCACGAGAGCCTGCCGCTGCTCGAGGGCACAGTCACCAGCGAACACTTGCAGGGCTCCGTCACGGTAGAGCGGGACGCTCAGGGCATCCCCACCATTGCCGGTGAAAACCGCAACGACACAGCCTTTGCCCTGGGCTTTCTCCACGCCCAAGAGCGTTTTTTCCAGATGGATCTGCTGCGCCGCAACGCGGCCGGTGAACTGGCCGACCTGTTCGGCATCCTCGCGCTCAATCACGACAAAGCCGTGCGCGTTCACCAGTTCCGCAAACGCGCGTTGCGAGCATTCAGGGCACTGGGTCCGGAAGACCGGGCGCTGTTGCAGACCTACACCGAAGGGGCCAACAAGGGACTGAGCGAACTGGGCAAGGCACCCTTTGAATACGCACTGCTGCGTGCGACTCCGAAACCCTGGCAGGAGGAAGACACCTTCCTGGCCCTGTTCAGCATGTACATCGACCTGCAACCGGAACAGGACGAGTACGAACGCTCTCTGGCGGTACTGCGGGATACTCTGCCCGCAGACTGGTTCGCCTTCCTGGTTCCCGAGGGCGGCGAATGGGACTCGCCCCTACAGGGCGGGGCCTATGCCTTCAGCGACTGGCTGCCTAAACAGCCACTGGCGCAGTTGCAATTGCCGGACGGTATCGGCGCCACCGCTGCCGTCTATCCCGACGCTTATCATGATTTCGTCGCAGTGGGCTCCAACAACTGGTCCGTGGGTGGCACACTCACCGACTATTCTGCCGGTATGCTGGCCAATGACATGCACCTGGGGTTGAAGGTGCCCAACATCTGGTATCGCGCTTCCTGGTATCTGCCCGTAGACAACCGCCGGGTTACCGGCGTCACCCTGCCCGGCGTCCCGGTGATGGTGGTAGGCTCTAACCAGCATATCGCCTGGGGATTTACCAACTCCTACGGCGACTACCAGGACAGCATTGTGCTGCAACTGAATGACGCGGGCGACGCCTACCTGACACCCGACGGCTGGCGGTCATTCACCACCGAAACGGAAACGCTCAAGGTAAAAGGCGAACCCGACCAGACCCTGAAAATCAGACACACTATCTGGGGGCCGGTGATCGGTGAAGATCACAAACACCGCCTGTTAGCCCTGCGCTGGGTCGCCCACGACGTTGAGGGTGCCAACCTCAATCTGCACCGCCTTGAAACCGCCGATACCGTCAGTGAGGCCCTGACCATCGCCGCCAGCGCGGGCATTCCGGGACAAAACCTCAATGTCGTGGACAGCGCCGGCCATCAGGGCTGGACCATTGCCGGGCGACTGCCCAAACGGGTGGGATTCAGCGGTGAAGGGCAGCCATCGAAATACCCCCAGGACTGGTCCACCGGCGAGTACCGTTGGGATGGCTACCTAAGTGCTGCCGACTACCCCCGGGTAATCAACCCGGCGGACAGCCGTATCTGGACTGCCAATGCCCGGGTGGTCTCCGGCACAATGCTCGACAAGATCGGCCACGGCAGTTATGCGCTGGGTGCCCGCCAGCAACAGATTGCCAAAAATCTGCACGACAGCAACCACTTCAGCGAACAGGATATGCTGGCGATCGCCCTGGATGATCGCGCCCTGTTCCTCAGCCGCTGGCAGCAATTGCTGTTGAATCTCGCCCGGGAACACAGCGACAGCGACGCAACCATCGACAACGCCGACACCCTGATTGACCTGCTGGAAAACTGGCAGGGCCGGGCCTCGAAAACCTCCACCGGCTACCTGATCGTCAAACGCTTTCGGGAAAACGTCATCGGTGCCAGTACCGGCCGCGTGATGCAGAAACTGGATAAAGAGATCGACTTCTTTGATCCCGTGCGTGTCAGTATCTACCTCGAATACCCCACCTGGACGCTGATTAACAAACAGCCCGCCGAACACACCCCCGCCGGCTACCGCCACTGGCAGGAATTCCTGGTGACACAGGCCAACAAAACAATTCAGACACTCACCCGCAACGGCAAATCCCTGCGCGAACAGACCTGGGGCGAGGCCAATACCCTCGCCATCTGTCACCCGTTGAGCGGCGCCATTCCCCTGCTGGGCAGCCTGCTCAACATGCCCGGCCAACCCATGGACGGCGATACCTATATGCCCCACGTGCAGAAACCCGATGTGGGTGCCTCGGAAAGGATGGTGGTGGCCCCGGGCCACGAAGAAAACGGGATTTTCCATATGGCCGCCGGCCAGAGTGGTCACCCGCTGTCCAGCTATTACGCACTGGGCCACCGGGACTGGGTGGAAGGCAATGCCAGCCCGTTTTTGCCGGGCCCACACCACTGGCATCTGACGTTAACGCCTAAATAGACAGCAAACAGCAGCTCCATTACCCCTCCTGGGACCCGGTCTAACTATCTATTTAATATCAAACAGATAGAAGCGCCTTAGGACATAGGACCTACCCGGGCTTTTGCCGCCCTTTCAGCCCCTCTAGGTCATTTGCACAATGCCCCCCGACGGTCGTCGCCCTATTCTCCGGACATTACTTTTGAGCAATCCGGCACTTTGGCCGGTAATTTGAGGAGTCCGCTATGAAAGCTAAACGTGTCTACGATCTGCCCACCCGGGTGTTTCACTGGCTTTTTGCCACGCTCTTTGTGGTGGCCTTTACCATTAGTAATACCGTCGACGACGAGTCCCTGGTGTTTTCCTACCACATGCTCGCGGGGCTGACTCTGTCCTTCCTGGTTGCCTGGCGACTGGTCTGGGGCGTCATCGGCACCACTCACGCCCGCTTCTCGGACTTTCCCCTGCACCCCCGGAAACTCGCCAGTTACTTCAAGGGCCTGTTATCCAGGGATCACAAGCTCTGGAGTGGCCACAACCCCGCCTCCAGCTGGGCCGCCGTCGCCATGATGGCCTGCGCCGTGGGTCTCGGCATCACCGGCTACCTGATGGCGTCCGGGCTAGCGGGAGAAGACCTGGAAGAAGTTCACGAACTGCTCGCCAACGGCTTTCTCGTGATTGTTCTGCTTCACCTGGCCGGAATAGTCCTCCATACTTCGAAGCACCGTGACCCCATCTGGAAAAGCATGGTGAACGGCGAAAAACAGCACGTACCCGACGACAGCGTGCCGGTTCAGGCCCGCCGCATCAGTGGGGTATTTTTTCTGGTCCTCACCCTCGCATTTGCCGGTTACCTGCTGCAGAACTTCAACAGCGATACCCGGGAGCTGAACCTGCTCGGTTCGTCACTGCACTTGGGGGAGGCGGAGGATGAAGACGAGCATGAATCCGACGATGATCATGACCATGACGACGACTAGAAAAGCATCATGACCTCCCGGGACCGCGCCATACTGCTTATCACTCTGCTGCTGATCACGGCCATCATCGCCTTTGATCTGGTCACAGACTCCGGCGAGGGGGTCGCGCTCTGGCACCTCCTCGCGGAGGGCGCGGCAGGACTGCTGGGCCTGGGCGGTGTCTTTTATGTGCTGCAGGATATGTTCCGGCTGAAAAAGCACCTTCACCACGAGCGAGAAATTTCCGCCGGCCTGAAACAGGAATCGGAAGAATGGCGCAATCGCTCGAAAACCTATCTGGACGGACTCTCGGAGGCCATCGACCAGCAACTGACCGCCTGGCACCTCACACCGGCGGAAAGGGAGGTGGCCTTCCTGCTGCTCAAGGGCATGAGCCTCAAGGAAATCGCAGAAATACGGGATACCGCAGAAAAAACCGCGCGGGTACAGTCCATGTCGATTTACGCCAAAGCCGGTCTGTCCGGTCGCTCGGAACTGGCGGCATTCTTTCTCGAAGACCTGCTGCCGGCCACGGGCATGGGTGCCAAAGACGCAGAGCAACCACCGTCCGCCTGAATGCCGTGCATTCGACGAAAACCGTAAAGGTCTAAAGAGGTCGGAGTAAATTAATTTTGATCAGCCTAATAGTGATAATGGTTAAAAAATAATCGTTACGATCCCTTTAACGCGATTTTGGAGCTGCGAAGCGGTGAAAAAATAGTTCGGCAACAGCGGCTGGTTATGCATTATTCGTAGTGGCTCCAGAGCCTGAGAACTTTCACCACTCGCTCGTCCTCGAGCACTTGGTAAACCAGGCGATGCTGAATATTGATACGGCGTGAATAGGCCCCTACAAGGTCACCAATGAGTTTTTCAAACGGTGGTGGCTTGCGGTATGGATCTTCCGCGATCAGCTCCAATAGTTCTTGGGCTTTTGGCTTGAGGCCGCTGGAGGCCAACTTCTTTGCATCTTTCTGGGCTTGCTTGATGTAAACCAACTTCCATGTCACCAGTCCAACTCCTCATCGCATTCATCCACGGGGGTCTCCATCCCCTCACGAATAGACTCTCGCATACCGGGAACGGAGAGCAGATAAAGTGTTTCCTGAATGGCCGACCAGTCTTCCTCGGAAACCAGCACGGCTTTGTTCCGCTTACCCATGATGACGATTGGTTGATGAGACTCAGCTGTTTCATCAATCAACCGGTAAAGGTTGCTACGCGCCTCAGTTGCAGTGATTCCGGTCATGACGCACCTCTTGCGTGTTTAACATTTAACCAATTGTACGTCTTTAGGTACGTACGTCAAGGCGAACGCTTCGTATAACGCTTGAGACCAAAGGGGTTGGAGTGAATAAATTTTGATTAGCCTAGCGGTGAAAATGGTTTAAAAATAATCGTTACGACCCCTTTAATTCATTTGTAGTGAGCGCAGCGAAAAAAATGAGGCCGGATTAACGGTCTTGTTAGGCCCATGATCTCTCACAGCACACCCAGTGCTGCAAGGCTCGCCTTGCCGATCTCAATGCGTTTACCCGCGTCGGTTGCCTTCTGAATATCGATATTCAAAGCGAAGGCATACACATGATCATCCTTTTTAACCCAGCCGACCCACCAGCCGATGCCTGAATTTGGCGCATTCTCCCAACCTGTTTTCCCATACAATCGCCAATTGTCTCCTTGCTCCAGAAGAACGATCTCTCGAACACTCGCCTGAACATCTGCAGGTAGTGGTAGCTGTCCCTGAGCCAGCCTCGCCAGAAATCGGGCCTGCTCGATTGCACTAATCTTGAGCGGCCCTTCAAGCCAGAACGTATCGACGGTTGCGCCAATACGTCCATTTCCATAGCCAAGCTTTGAGACGTTCTCGCGCATTCGCTCCAAGCCAATGCGACGGGCAAGCTCCTGATAGATCGGAACATTGGAGAGCGTGATAGCCTCACGTAGCCCCATGTCTTTTTCCCAGACGGCAAATGACTGAGGCTTACCACCATACGGCAGGATATCATCAACATCCTGTACCGCTTCGACGGCAAGACCAATCAGACTGTTCGGAATTTTGAAGGTGGAAGCGGGAATGAAACGCACCTTGGAGCGAGCTTGATTGTGCCCTACAAATCGCCCCGCATCGACATCATAGAGTACGAAGGTTCCCGTCACGCCTGCACGCTTGAATAGCTCCCCAACTTTCGGACTCTCCTTCCACTCTGATGAGTATCCTTGCAGGGAAAAAAGTGCAAGTAATGCGGTGAGTAGTGCTTTCATAGCTATCCTTTCTGTACCTACATTAAGCCGCGATGCTTTTGTGTACTTGAGAGCGCAACTCCGCCATGCCAGCGCCCATCTGACGAACAGATATTAGGTAAAGACCTGGGGAACAGTGGCCTACCCTTAACAAGGGTAGCGGAGCTAATCTGGATGATGACCAAAGGGGTCGGAGTGAATATATTTTGATCAGACTAGTGGTGGAAATGGTTAAAAATATTCGTTACGACCTCTTTATTCGAACACAGCGAGGATTTTGTCCAGTGGAGCTTCTGGTTAAGGCCATTACTCAATCTCGGGATTAATGCGTGAAGCAAACTTTTCAAAACGATACGGTAGGTTTGAGCGTTCACTAAAATTTTCCATAAACGCCAGAGAAGTGTTTACAGCCCACATGGAACACCCGTAACTCATGCACTGCTGAGGGAAAAACACACCGTTTTCTCCGATAGCAGGATTAATATCAAACCGACCTTTCAATCGGCCTTCTATCTTGCGGTGCAATTCCTGTTCATCGTGCCACTCTGGTTTAAAATGTACCAATGCGTTACGCAGCTTAATAAGCGCATCAACATCTTGATATGGTGGTTCACCGGGAGGATATTCTGGAACCCCTCGGAACGACAATACTGCTTGATATTTTTCAAGAATCGATTTCTGTTCAAGAAGACGAACAAGCGTATGAGGAGATTCTCCGGACAGGTTTGAGAATACCTGCTCGGGCTCACATAGGTATTCGTTGACGTTGGACTCGAGAGATGCAGTTGCAAGCATCACGGTTGCTGAGACAGCGCCTATCTGCGCATCAAAGAAGTTACCCAGCGGCTGGCCTTTGTTGGCAATTTCAATTTCACCACACATGCGTGAAAAACTAGCGGCGGCCATCATGTGCTGCACAGCAAAGGCGCTTCGCTGCCTGAGTTTCATTTCTACCTTAGCCGGCCCAGCTCGAAGACTTCCACTTCCCGTAACATTTGACATCTAGCGATCCCTTTTTTGCCTTAACGCCGTGCTAAGGGCCCAAAAAAGCATAGTTTTTGAGATCCCAGTGAGCAAAGCGAATGATCTTCCCCCGATAAAATGGATACCCATTTCATGTAGTTGAACGGAGCTCATATTTTACCGGTGAGATGTAACCCAATCCCGAGTGCAACCTGACCACATTGTAGAATTTATTGATGTAAGTCGATAAGGCCTGCCGCAGATCTTTCAAGCTCACAAATATAGAACCTCGTATCAGTTCCGCCTTTAAGCTGTGGAAAAATGATTCCATCCTTGCATTATCGGTACACTTCCCAGGACGGTTTACACTGTGCCGAATCGCATGAGTTCGTAATAATTTTTGAAATTCACCACCCATATATTCGATACCACGGTCCGTATGGAAGATTAGCCCCGGCTTGGGTTTTCGCTTTCTTAATGCATACCCCATCGCTGATTCGGTTAATGCGGTCGTCCTCGTTTCAGACAGAGACCATCCGAGTATCCGCCTTGAGTAATAATCCATCACCGTTGCGAGATATTGCCAACGCCCATTCAGCTTCAGATAGGTAACATCACCAACCCAGACCTGATCAATACCTGTCGGTGCAGTGACCTGTCGCAAGATATTCCGGCCTTGTGCTTTGAACCGCTTTAAGCCCGGCTGGCGACGGGTAACACGCGTGACCCTGCCTCGTAGGCCTGCCTCCCGCATCAGCCTTTCCACTCGCTTCCTGCTGACCCGGATACCCTCTGACTGCAGCACACGGTACACTCTTGGGCTCCCGTAACGACCACCACTCCAGTGAAATATCTGGGCAATTCGCTTCAATAGCGTCTGGTCTTTATGGTATCGCTGCGAGGCTTCCCGCTTTGCCCAGGCATAAAAACCAT
>DDNV01000022.1:0-422 GCA_002341315.1 Cellvibrionales bacterium UBA2511 | reverse complement strand
ATAAAAACCATTGGGGGATACCTCCAGCCAGCGACATAGCTTCACCACACCTAGTTCTCGGTATCTTTGGATGAATCCAAATCGTTCTGATGCCGTTCCGCAAGATACCGTTGCCACTTTTTTAGCAGATCATTCTCTTGCCGTAGCCGCTCATTTTCTTTCTTTAAGCGCGCGTTTTCAGATAATGCCTTCGCACTTGGGGTCCGTTTATTCTTTGTCATACTCACACGATTCTGGCCGTCACCCTGTAATTTCCCTTCACGATACTCTTTTCGCCAGCGGGATAACATAAAGGGGTGAATATCCAGGCCTTCAGCAACATGCTTGACTTGAATCCCTTCTTTTAATGAAAGTTTGACCGCCTTAACTTTAAAATCTTTCGAGTATTCCCATGTCTTTCTTGGTTGAGTGTATTTTGGCAT
>DDNV01000075.1:20030-28840 GCA_002341315.1 Cellvibrionales bacterium UBA2511 | reverse complement strand
GGCGACGAGTGGCTGGGGGGCTTTTTCTGTCCCTGCCATGGCTCTAAATTTGACCTCGCCGGTCGGGTTTACAAAGGGGTCCCCGCACCGACAAATCTGGTAGTCCCTCCGTATTCCTACGAGAGTGATGGTGTGGTTGTCATTGGTGCAGATCAGGAGGCAGGCTAATGAAAGCGTTGGTGTCTTTACGTGACTGGGTAGATGCGCGCCTGCCGATCGTGCGTGCGTGGAATACCCACATGGGTGAGTATTACGCTCCGAAAAACTTTAACTTCTGGTACTACTTTGGTGTTCTCTCACTGGTGGTATTGGTCATTCAGCTGGTTTCCGGTATCTGGTTGCTGATGAGCTATCAGGGCTCCGCTGAAACTGCATTTGCTTCAGTAGAGTACATCATGCGTGATGTGGACTACGGTTGGATTATCCGCTACATGCACTCCACCGGGGCATCGGCATTTTTCGTTGTTGTATATCTGCACATGTTCCGCGGCCTGCTCTACGGTTCCTACAAGCCACCTCGGGAACTGGTCTGGATTTTTGGTATGACGATTTACGTAGCTCTGATGGCGGAAGCCTTCCTCGGTTATGTGCTGCCCTGGGGGCAGATGTCCTACTGGGGAGCCCAGGTGATTATCTCGCTGTTTGGTGCGATACCCGTGGTTGGTGAAGACATCGTGCAGTGGGTTCGTGGTGATTACCTGATTTCCGGTATTACGCTGAATCGTTTCATGTCACTGCATGTGGTTGCGCTGCCGATTATTCTGCTGGCGTTGGTGGTGTTGCATATTCTGGCGCTACACGAAGTCGGGTCGAACAACCCAGATGGTGTTGAAATCAAGAAAAACAAGAATGCCAACGGTGTGCCTGTGGACGGTATTCCTTTCCACCCATTCTATACCGTGCACGATCTGGTACCGATTGTCGTATTCCTCTTTGTGTTCTGCTTTATCTTGTTCTTTGTACCGGAAATGGGTGGATACTTTCTTGAACATGCCAATTTTGAGATTGCAGATCCCCTGAAGACGCCCGCACACATTGCGCCAGTCTGGTACTTCACGCCGTTTTACTCCATGTTGCGAGCGGTGCCCGACAAGTTTGCCGGCTTCATGGTCATGGCAGCAGCAATCGCCATTATGTTTGTGCTGCCCTGGCTTGACCGCAGTCCGGTCAAATCAATCCGGTATAAAGGCCTGTTCAGTCGGTATGCCGTCCTGGTGTTCGCCGCCTCTTTCATTATTCTGGGCGTACTGGGTGTCAAGGCTCCGACACCGGCTCGTACCTTTTTGGCGCAGGTTTGTACTGTCCTGTACTTCCTGTTCTTCCTCGCAATGCCGATCTGGACCCGAATGGAGAAAACCCAGCCAGAGCCGAAGCGGGTGACTACCGATGGTGGCTTTGGTTTCTGGAAGTCCATGGGTGGGTTGTTGATAGTTATCCTGCTGGCCTGGTTGCCACTGAAAGCGGTCGGTGCGGAGTCGGAATATCATTGCGGCACCATTCCCTGTGATGAATTCGAAGCCGACCCCTCAGACAAGGTGTCCTTGCAGCGAGGAGCCAAGCTGTTTGTCAACTACTGCATGGGTTGTCACTCAGCTGAGTACTCACGTTGGGGCCGGGTCGCCTCAGACCTGAAAATGCCCGCTGGTGTGGTGATGGACAATCTGGTGTTTGCCGATCAGAAGATCGGAGACCTTATGAAAATTGCCATGACCAAGAAAAAAGGTAAGCAGTGGTTTGGTGCCCCGCCGCCAGACCTCACCATGATTACCCGCGCCCGTACATCCGAATGGGTGTATACTTACCTGCGACATTTCTACGCTGATCCGAACCGTCCGATGGGCGTCAATAACAAAGTGTTCAAGGATGTGGGTATGCCGCATGCCTTGCTCGATCTCCAGGGACTTCAGGAGTGCGCGCCGGGACCGGTGGTCGCTGCCAATGGTGGTGTGAAGCGAGATCCCTTGACCCGCGAGGAAATCCTTGAAGACAATTGCGGGCGTTATACGCTCGTTCAGGAAGGAGCTCTGTCTCCGGAGGAATACGACCAAGCGGCATACGACTTGGTAAACTTTCTTTCCTACACCGCAGAACCAATGGTCGAGGATCGCAAGAGAATCGGCACCTACGTTTTGCTCTTTCTTGCCTTCCTCTTCATCTGGGTTTGGTTGCTGAACAGGGAATACTGGAAAGAGATTCACTGATTTCAATGGGGATGGCTGCCGTATGGCCGCCATCCAACTGCCAATAACAACACAACTGAGGTTTTATTATGGGGGTTGTTGCAAAACGATCTTCGATGACGTTTTTTTCTGACCCTACATGCCACTACAGCCATCGTGTACGTATTGTTCTGGCAGAAAAAGGGGTCACGGTAGACATCGAAAATGTCGACGGCAAAAATTTGCCCGAAGATGTACTTGAACTGAATCCCTACGCATCCCTCCCTACCTTGGTAGATCGGGATCTGGCACTCTATGAAACCAAAGTGATGATGGAGTATCTCGACGAGCGATTCCCCCACCCGCCATTACTGCCTGTCTATCCCGTAGCCAGAGCACTGAGTCGCCAGTTCATGCACCGTATTGAGCGCGATTGCTGTAGTCAACTGGATTTTATTATTGGCAGCACTGACAACAAGGCAGTCGAAATAGCCCGCAAGGAGCTTTGTGACAGCCTGACAAGTATTGCGCCGATCTTTGCCGATTTGCCTTTTTTTATGAGCGAAGAATTCACGCTGGTCGACTGCTGCCTGGCACCTATTTTGTGGCGGTTACAGCACCTTGAGATTAAACTGCCATCAAATCGTCAGACAAAGCCTTTACAGGACTATATGAAACGATTGTTTGACCGGCCGTCCTTTGCAGAAAGTCTGTCAGAGTTTGAAAGGGATATGTGAAAATCCTGTGTGGCCGGAAAGGATCTTGAAAAGGGGGCATGATATGTCCCTTTTTTCGTAAACTGCAGTACAGAGATATTGGGCCGAAATAACTGTCATGAGCATGACGTCAAATAAAGCTTATCTGGTTCGGGCATTCTATGACTGGATTGTGGATAACGACTGCACCCCCTACATTGTCGCCGATGCCTTTTATCCAGGAGTTGCTGTTCCCCAGCAACATGTCAGTGACGGACAGATTGTGTTGAATCTGGCGCCGCGAGCAATAACCTCACTGGTGATGGACAACCGGATTATTTCCTTTACTACCCGATTTGGGGGGGTGCCGAGTACGATAGAGTTACCTGTCCAGTCTATACTGGGCATTTACGCTCGTGAAAACGGTCAGGGTATGATGTTCGAGCCGGAGACTGGCCCCGATCCTCAACCACCTGCCGGGCCTGGTCCTGTGAAATCTGTACCATCGAAAGAGAAACCTTCTGGAGGGACCGCTGGAGACAGTGGCAAAAAACCTTCTCTCAGAATTGTAAAATAGAGGTCTCAATTATGTCAGATCCAATAGTCATTGCCGGTATGGCAAGAACACCTATCGGTAGCATGCAAGGGCAGTTTACCGGTGTTCCCACAACGGAGCTCGGCGCTGTGGCCATCAGGGCTGCCATTGAGCGGGCAGGGGTTACCGGAGAGCTGATTGGCTCCGTTGATATGGGTTGTTGTCTCACGGCCGGTCTCCGGCAGGCACCGGCTCGCCAGGCTGCCATTGGTGCGGGATTGCCGCCGAGTGTGGGTGCTACTACCCTCAATAAGGTATGTGGATCCGGTATGAAAGCGGTGATGAATGCCTGTGACAGCCTGACACTGGGTAATGTGGATGTGGCTGTAGCCGGTGGAATGGAGAGCATGACTAACGCCCCTTATTTAATGACCCAAGGCCGCAGTGGTTACCGGTTTGGTCATGCGCAGATTTTTGACCACATGACAATGGATGGGCTTGAGGACGCCTACAATGGCGAAGCGATGGGTATTTTCGCCGAAAAATGTGTCAGTAAATTCGGTTTTACCAGAGAGGAGCAGGATGCATTTGCCGTAACTTCACTGGAGCGGGCTCAACAGGCGATTAAAGAAGGCAGTTTTGAGCGTGAAATAGCGCCTGTAACCGTCAAAACCCGCAAGGGCGAGGTGGTCTGTTCCATTGATGAACAGCCTGGCAAATCGGTTGCCGATAAAATCTCGCAAATGCGCCCTGCGTTTATCAAAGATGGCACTGTGACAGCGGCCAACGCCAGTTCTATCAGTGATGGCGCTGCTGCCCTAGTGTTGACCCGTCTTTCTGTTGCGGAAAAACTGGGCATGAAACCCCTGGCAACCATTCACGCCCACAGTACCCATTCTCAGGAACCCGAGTGGTTTACAACCGCTCCGGTAGGTGCCATCAATAAGCTGCTCGCGAAAGTAGCCTGGAGCAAGGATGATGTGGACCTGTTTGAAATTAACGAAGCCTTTGCCTGTGTCACTATGGCGGCCATGAAAGAGTTGGGTTTGCCCCATGAAAAAGTCAATATTCACGGTGGAGCCTGTGCCCTGGGTCACCCTATTGGCGCCTCGGGTGCCCGGATTATTGTGACTCTTCTAGGTGCGTTGCAAACCTACGGGAAGCGCAAGGGTGTGGCAGCTATCTGTATTGGTGGTGGAGAAGCCACTGCGGTTGCTGTCGAGCTGATTTAGCCATTCCCGAGTAATAAAAAAACCGGCCCGGCTGTCACCGGGCCGGTTTTTTTATAGATAGCGTTGTTAATCGATATATTCAAAAACCTTCACCACCCGCTGAGCGCCGCGGGTTTTACTGGCAATGAGGGCAGCATGGTCGGCGGTACTATGCGTCACTAGTCCCATCAGATAGATCACGCTGTTTTCGGTGATCACTTTTATGGTCGACGATTTCAGGTTTTTTTCAGCAATCAACTTGGCCTTTACCTTGGTGGTTAGCCAGGTGTCATTGCTTCTCGAAATCAGGGATGTTGGGGTGCGTATCTGCAGTTCATTGTGTACTTGGCGGACGCCGCGAAACTTTCTTGCCGTATCACCCGCCAGTGTACGAAGATCTCCGGTAGCCACTTCACCGGTCAGCAGAATCACGCCATTGTACGCTGTAATGTTGACGTGAGCGCTTTCAAGGTCTGTGTGGGCCTTCTTGATATTGACACCGATCAGCGTTTCCATCTGCCAGTCATCAATATCGGTGCCCAGCGAGGTGGACGAGGGGTCGGGCTTGATTGGCTCGTCGGTGGTTGCATGGATAATACTGGTGCAGCCCGAGAGGGCGAGTATACCCGCGAGTAACAGAGGTGCCAGACGTGGCAGCATCAAGAATTTCCTCCAAACAATTGTTGATCAATAAGCTCACAAAGGCAGAACAGGCTCAATAAATGAATTTCGCTGATGCGATGTCGGTCATGGTGATCAACACGGATCTCAATATCGTCGCCGCTCAGCAATGCCGACAGGTCGACATCGCCTGCGCCAGTAAAACCAATGACAGAAATGCCGCGGTCATGGGCGGTGTGAATTGCCTGGACCAGATTGCTTGGATTGGTCCCGAGGCTGAAGATAACCAGTACATCCTCTGCCTGGCCCAGCGTTTTCAGTTGTCTGCTGAAAATTTCACTGACACTGTGATAATGGCCGATAGCAGTAATTGTAGAGCTATTGCTGTTCAGGCAAATTACCGGTAGGCCCGGCCTTTCCAGTTTATATTGCAGTAACAGGGATTGGGAAAAAATATTTGATAGTGAGGCGGAGAGGCCATTGCCACAACAGAGTATCTTTTGCCCCTGGAGTAACCGTTGAACCGCCACTGTACTGGCTTCTGCAATTAATGGTGCCAGTATTTCTCCGCAAGCCATTTTCGCTTCAATACTCTCGTGAAATAGCTCAATAACACTGGATTCCATAGGTTTTCTTTGGTTTTCTGGGGGTTAGTGGTCAAAAGCGTTTGGCAGCCATTCTACCTGATAAGATGGGTCATTAGTGATGTCTTTGCTGAGGCATACTGCATCAAAACGGCAGGCTACCTTGTCCCATGTCTGGGTGGTTTGTAAAAAATGCCTGGCCGCTGCAATGATTCGCCGTTGTTTCCTGTGATCAATACTATAGATCGCACCACCGAAGGCGGCATGGTTGCGCAGTCGAACTTCGACAAAGACCACGGTCTGACCCTCCTGCATTATCAGGTCGATTTCTCCCTGTGGGGTCCGGTAATTCCGATGTAGAGTTACCAGACCCTGCCCTTCCAAAAATGTTCTGGCCCATTGTTCGGCAATAGCACCGCTCTGATTTGAGCGGGCCGGTGGTTTCCCTTTCATCATTTGAAAATTCCTTTTTTCTGATGTTTTTCCCCGTATGTATTTCCCGATAATCGGAACAGTTTTTCACTGCTATCAAGGGGTTTGATTTGAGGAAGTCGCTTGATGCTCGGCTTCAGGGATTTTTTTCTGCAATTGTATGGCGGGAACCACCTTGCCATTTTTAAAAATGCCCCAGGGCTGTTCACGTTCAATGGTGTCCGGTGGCGTCAGATATAACATGCCGGTGTTCCCGGGCAGTCGGATATTGGGAAACAGCAACATCTGCCCCAGCCATTGGTGCAAATGGTAGGTATCAATACCCAGCGCAAACATATGTCGATAAATAGGTTCAAGATCTTCTGCTGATCCCATAGAGTCGGCACTGTAGCCGGGGAGTGTCCAGGGCATGGCGCTGAAACGAACCCCGTCCAGATCGCGATTGTGTCCCGGATCCTGTATGCCGCTAAAAAGTTGAGAAGTGCCATAAACCTGAAGATCACTGGCGAAAAGAAAATCCAGTGTGGGTTTGATCTGTCGTGCCTGACTGGGTGAGGCGATCAGAAAGACCATGTCAAGATCCTGGCGCCGCCTGGGTGTATGCGCCAGTTGTTTTCCGAGTAAACGCTGTAAGCGGTTATTGCGCTCAATACTCTGTTCAATCTGAAGTGTGGGCTTTAGCAGCGCGATGAAGTCGCTCTGGGATGCTCCGTAGGCGGGAACTTCGACCAGCGTGCCGCCTCGTTCCTGCCAGCGCTCTCTAAATGCTGTCAATGCACGTATTCCCGAGCTGGAGTCTGGTGTGATGGCTAGTGCGAACCGGCGTCCTTCGAGCCATGCCCGGTCGGCGACCTGACGCGCTTCAGCGGTGGAGGAAAGGCCAAACTGAAAAAAATTCTGGCGGACTTCGGTGCTGGGTGTATCCAGATAATTGAGCGCCACTGTCGGTACCGGCAGCTCAGCAAAGGCGAGTAACTGGGCAACTTTTTCCCGTTGTACCGGGCCAATGATCAGCTCGGCTCCCTCGCTGATAGCCTGCTGGTAAAGTGGACCGATGTCGTCGCTGGAGGACGTGTCGTAGAAACGGATTAATGGTGTCTTGCCACGAGCTCCCCTGACGTCATACCAGGCGGACAGTATGCCGCCGCGAATGGCCTTGCCCGCTTCTGCAAGGGAGCCCTGCAGTGGCAGCAGCACTGCAATCTGTTCAGGGAGATTACTCGCGACTTCCTGCAATGCCGTGAGTGATGGTGGTGGGTTCAGAGCGGCGGGATGGTCTGGCCACTTAATTTGCCAATCTGTTATCTCGCGCAGCTGTTTGTCCATATCGCCCTGGTTTTCCCGAACCCTACTGGCAAGTGTGTACCAGCCCTGTAGCACTGGATCGGATTCCGTTGCCTGCAATGCTGCCAGATGCTTCTGTGAAATATGGGTCAGCAATCGCCATATCGCTTCGGAAATGTCTGTCTGTTCTCCGGTTGATGTCACCAGGCTGGAAAGTTCTGCGTAAGCGCGGATGCTTTGCTCATCTTCCCCCAATAGTGAAAACAGTTCCCCCCGCAGTTTTTGCCACTTAACCTGAATGCCGGTCGGCAATTGAGCAGCATTGGCCGTGAATTCCGGGTCTGTGAGCAAGTCTCTTGCGAGAAAAAACCGTTCCTGACCCATGGCCACTTCGGCGAACAGCAGGTAGAAGTCCACAAGGCGCTGACCGGAGAGCGCATTCTGATCAATTGATGACAATACCTTTAGGGCCTGCTGGTTGTCCCCCGCGAGTACCAGAAGCTCGGCAGCATCTAGTTGGTGGAGTTGTCGGTGCGGTGCTATGCTGTTCGCGGCCAGTGAGAGCGCCTGTTCGGCGCGCTCTGCGGGACTCAGGGGTGTCGCCGGACCGGTTTTCGGTGTGTCGCGGCCCGTCTGAGTACAGCCGCCGAGCACTAAAACCAGTCCCAGCAGTACCATCGCTGTTATTCTGAATTTGAACATAGGTGTCATTTCTTATGCCGGGTCAATTGTATGTGGTGGCCACGCCCATTGGTAATCTGGGTGATATGGTACCCCGAGCCGTTGAGGTTCTCCATGCGGTTGATCTCATTGCTGCAGAGGATACCCGTCACAGTGGTCGATTGTTGAAACATCTCGGCATCGATACACCGCTGGTTGCCTATCACGATCACAGCGATGAACGACAGATGGGCCGGGTTCTCGATATGCTGGTACAGGGCCAGACGGTGGCGCTCATCTCGGATGCGGGAACGCCGTTGATCTCTGATCCAGGCTACCGCCTGGTCAGAGAGGCCCGGTTGCAGGACATCAGGGTCACGCCGATCCCCGGTGCCTGCGCCGCTATTGCAGCCCTGAGCGCTTCCGGGTTGCCCAGTGACCGGTTCAGCTTTGAGGGGTTCCCGCCGCCAAAAACTGCCGCGAGAGTGAAAAGATTTGAAACCCTTGCCGGATCAGCCCAGACAATGATTTTTTATGAGTCCCCTCACCGGATACTCGACACACTTAGGGATATGATTGCCACCTTCGGCCCCGACCGTGAAGCGGTGCTGGCCAGAGAAATCACCAAG
>DDNV01000075.1:15557-19926 GCA_002341315.1 Cellvibrionales bacterium UBA2511 | reverse complement strand
CGAGACATTCCTGACCGGTACCCTGACGACAATATTGCAGCAGGTCTGCGCGGACAGCAACCAGCAAAAGGGCGAAATGGTGGTGATGGTTAAAGGGAACGTTAATGCTGTCAGCGCGTCCGAGGCAGAGCAATTGAGAATCCTGAAAACGCTGCTGGATGATCTGCCCGTCAAACAGGCTGCTGCACTGGCGGCCAGAATTACCGGCGGCCAGAAAAACGCGCTTTACCAGCTGGCGCTTTCATTGCGCCCCGACTGAAGCCGGTCCAGTTATGGCCGGTCAGGCACTGCAGGCCAGTGCAATGGTTTCCGGGCTGATTTGCCTGAATTGCCGGACAGGCTTGCCCGATGTTTTGCCAGCACACCATTCGGCAATGCGCGCGATATCTTTTTGATCACCCTTGTAGTGGGCTCCGTGCATTTCGACCATGCCGAGGCCCTGGCCGGCAGCGTTGAGGTAATTGCACGAATTGCGCAGGCTGCCGATGACCGGAAGTCGAAGCTGTTTGGTCAACACATCTGCCTGTCTGGCGGTGGTGACAGTTCGCGGCACACGATTCAAGACCATGGCGATAGTCTGTTTGGACGGCAGCATCCGCTGCAGTTGCTGGACGGTAGTGGCAATGGCATGCAAATCAAATTCGGCCGTTAACACCGGCAAAAGTATAGCGGTCGCCTCACGCAGCAATGGGCTGAGATTATCCAGATCCGGTCTGGCTGGCGTGTCGAGAACCAGCACTTCCGTATTGCGGGGTGGCTGAATTGCCCAGCTGCGAGTGACATTTTGTGGTGCGTGGTGTGCATCCACCAACTGAACGTAGGAGGCTGTCTCTGGCCGTTTGTGAGCCCAGAACACGCTCGAGCCCTGGGGGTCCAGGTCCATTAATGTGGTTACTTTGCCCCGATGGCTGAAATAACTGGCCAGGTTGGTGGACAGTGTCGTTTTGCCGCAGCCTCCTTTGGGGTTCATTACCACGATTCTTTGCATCTCTCTGGTCCCGTATGATTCGCAAGATTACCTAGGCTACCCAACAACGCTTCGCAGAAACCACGATCAGATCAAAAAATGACCAATACGCCTGCTGTGCAATGAGTTTTTTGCCGCTTTTGCCAATCGCCAGCGGGGCTGGCTTCGTGCTAACCTTGCCGCGGGAGTTGGCCAGGCAACCGCCGCTTTAATTTCTCGCTATCTCCGTAGGTGATGGGGGGAGTGAAGGGGAGGAAAGTCCGGGCTCCATAGGGCAGAGTGCCAGGTAACCCCTGGGGGGCGTGAGCCTACGGAAAGTGCAGCAGAGAGCAGACCGCCGATGGCCACAATACGTTGTGGCACAGGTAAGGGTGAAAGGGTGCGGTAAGAGCGCACCGCGCAACTGGTAACAGTTTGTGGCACGGCAAACCCCGCTCGGAGCAAGACCAAATAGGGATCCTTTGGCGTGGCCCGCGCTGGATCCGGGTAGGTTGCTTGAGGTGTACGGTGACGTGCACCCTAGAGGAATGGTTGTCCAAGACAGAACCCGGCTTATCGGCCAACTCCCATTTTTTTATCCCTCTTTCTGAACAGCCTGTTGTTCATCGGCTTGATGGGCAAGCGTTGCCAGTGGCTGGTGCTCACGTTCGCGTTGAGTCCCGGGAATTTATCAAAGTCGACAGCCCCATGCCGCCGGAATACGGGGCCGGGATCACCCCATTTTCGCCCCTCTGTTTTGATCAAAAAATAATCAAAAAAATCTTCCTGTGTGTTTGCTCGTGCATCGTTATTTGAAAGTTAATGTAAAACATTAACGGCGGATTCTAGCGAATTGTTTATCTTCGCTATATTTTTCAAGCAATTTTTCTTCCTTCTGTTGTTTGTCGCAAGTTGTTGAGTTTTCGAAACATTTTTCGTGATTCGGGTCCCTTTTTTTGCCTTGACATTGGCCTTGGTCGGCATATAGTGACGAAAAGTGGGTAAAAGTGGGGCAGAGTGGGTTTTCTCTCCCATTCCTCTTGTCATTTTGAGTCAGGCGATAGCAGTGTTTAGAGGCAGCAACGAAATTAATGTGGATACCAAGGGGCGTATGGCCATGCCCGCGCGGTACCGTGCCTCCCTGGAAGCCAGCTGCGGTGGCTGCCTGATTGCCACTATCGATATACAGGATAAATGTCTGCTGATCTATCCGCTACAGGAATGGGAAAAGATTGAAGAAGAAATAGCGGAGCTGCCTTCCTTCAACCCGCTGACGCGCAAGTTGCAACGAATCCTGATTGGCCATGCCCGAGAACTGGAACTGGACAGTAACGGACGTGTTCTGATCCCCCCGGAGTTGCGCCAATACGCGCAACTGGACAAGAAAGTGGTACTGGTAGGCCAGCGCCACCGCTTTGAGTTGTGGAGCGAAGAAAACTGGAATTCCGGTAGAGAGAGCTGGCTGGCTGACAGCGAAGGTGATCTGCAGATACCGGTAGAAATGCAATCCCTGTCACTGTAATGCTGAGGTAAGGGGCTATGTCGGCACAGGTCGAACACACGACCGTTCTGCTGGACGAGGCAGTTACTGCCCTTGTCACCGACCCCGACGGTTTTTACGTGGACGGCACTTTCGGTCGGGGCGGGCACGCGACCAGAATTCTCGCCGCGCTCAGTGAGCAGGGTCGGCTGATGGGAATCGACAAAGACCCGGTGGCCTGTCAGGTTGCCAGCGAAAAATTTGCCGAAGACAAACGCTTTCAGATAGTCCGTGGCTCCTTTGCGCAGTTGGCTGAAATGGTCTCGGTCCAGCATAGGTTAGGCGAGGTTCAGGGGGTGCTACTGGATCTGGGTGTTTCTTCTCCCCAGCTGGATGATGCATCGCGAGGATTCAGCTTTCTTCGCGATGGGCCTCTGGATATGCGCATGGATCCGGAATCCGGTATCAGTGCGGCCGACTGGCTGGCAACCGCAGAAGAGCAGGAGATCACACGGGTGCTGCGCGACTACGGCGAAGAGCGCTTTGCCCGGCGTATGGCGAGAGCCATTATTGCCGCCCGCAACGAACAACCAATTACCCGCACTGCGAGGTTGGCATCGATTGTCGCTGAAGCCAATCTCTCCTGGGAAAAGGGCAAACACCCGGCCACTCGGGCTTTTCAGGGCATCCGTATTTTTATTAACCGCGAGCTGGAAGACCTCGAGCTGGCGTTGGCATCAATTCTGGACGTGCTCGCAGTTGGCGGGCGGCTGGTAGTTATCAGTTTTCACTCGCTGGAAGACCGGATTGTTAAGCGGTTTATCCGGGAGAAAGAACGCGGCAAGCCGCTGCCAAAAGGACTGCCCATCATGGAGAAAGATATTGTTCGGCGGATGCGCTCTGTGGGCAAGGCGAGCAAACCCGGTTCGGCTGAAGTGGCCGCTAACCTGCGTTCCAGAAGTGCCGTGATGCGTGTTGCGGAGAAACTGTCGTGATTGCCAGACGTCCTTTGTCCGTTCGCGCGGGCGGCTGGCTGCCGGTGTTGTGGCTGTTGTTGGTGCTCTCGGCGCTGTCGGTGATCTATGTCAGTCACCTCTGTCGCCAGCTCTACAACGAGCTGGCCAAACTTGAGCAGGAGGCCAATGCGCTTCAGGTTGAGTGGGGCCGCTATTTGCTGGAGCAGAGTTCCTGGGCTTCGCTGAGTCGCGTGGAGCAACTGGCCAAATCGGAATTGCAGATGCGGGTGCCGAAACCCGGTGAAGTTATTGTTGTGCGTGCCGGAGAGAAAGTGGAATGAGTGGCATCAGGCCCAACAAGCTCACCATTCAGCGCTGGCGTTACATGCTGGTGGTGATGGTGCTGGCGATTCTGCCGGTGGCAGGTTTCTGGCATATCGCCAGCCTGCAGGTATTGCCGGACGTCGACCGTGGTTATGAGTTTTTGCAGATACAGGGGCAGGCGCGCACAGTCCGGACCGAAACGATTCCGGCCTATCGGGGCGTCATTACCGATCGTCGCGGCGAGCCGCTCGCTGTCAGTACACCGGTTGTAACACTCTGGGCCAATCCAAAGTTGATGGATAACCGGGCGCCCGAGCTCACCGAGCTGGCCAGTCTGCTGTCCATCACCCGGGAGGAGCTGCAGCAGCGACTGGCTCGTTATGCCAACAAGGAGTTTATGTATCTGGCGCGTCAGGTGACACCCGAGCAGGCGGAGCAGGTGCTCAAACTTGAAATGCCAGGAGTGTTTGGTCAGCCGGAATACAAACGGTTTTATCCGGCCGGAGAAGTTGCAGCCCAGTTGGTGGGTTTTACCAATATTGATGATCGTGGTCAGGAGGGTATGGAGCTCGCCTACGACCACCTGTTAACCGGTGTGCCCGGGGCAAAGCAGGTGCTCAAGGATCTCAAGGGCCGGGTGATCAAGGAGCTGGCACTGGTGCG
>DDNV01000075.1:6575-15477 GCA_002341315.1 Cellvibrionales bacterium UBA2511 | reverse complement strand
GGAGCTGGCACTGGTGCGCAGCGAAAAGCCGGGACAGAACCTGGCTCTCAGTATCGACCTGCGTCTGCAATACGCCGCCTACCGTGAACTCAAGGCGGCGATGGGTAAATTCAAGGCCGTATCGGGTTCGGTGGTCATACTGGATGTGCGCACCGGCGAAGTGCTGGCCATGGCCAATCAGCCGTCTTTCAATCCCAACGACCGCAGCCAGCTGAGTTCTGATGCACTGCGCAATCGCGCAGTGACCGATCTGGTGGAGCCCGGCTCCACCATGAAGCCGTTCACTGTGCTGGCGGCATTGGAAAGCGGCAAGTATTCACCCGAAACCCTGATTGATACCAACCCCGGCTCGATACGGGTCGGCAGAAAGACCTTCTACGATCATCGCAACTACGGCGTGATTGACCTGACCACGCTGTTGACCAAGTCCAGTCAGGTGGGCACCACAAAGCTGGCACTGGACCTTGAACCGGAGCATATCCGGGAGATGTTCTATCGGGTGGGAATGGGAAAAAGTCCCGGCACCGGATTCCCGGGAGAGAGCCCCGGCAGCCTGCCTGACTACCGCCGTTGGCCCTCGATCGAACGGGCCAACTTTGCATTTGGTCACGGGTTTTCTGCCACAGCATTACAGCTGGCCCAGGCCTATGCCGTGATCGCCAGCGACGGTTTGAAAAAACCGGTGTCGCTGCTCAGTGTGGATGATGTTCCAGTCGGCGAGCAGGTGGTGGATCCAGAGCTGGCCACCACCATGCGGAAGATGATGACCCATGTCACCCAAACGGGCGGCACAGCCACCCGGGCAGCGATCAGTTCCTACGATGTGGCAGGTAAAACCGGCACGGTGCACAAGGTGGGGAAATTCGGCTACGAGAAACATCGCTACGTCTCGATGTTTGCCGGGATGGTGCCCGCTGACAACCCGCGGCTGGTGACCGTCGTGGTGATCAATGATCGGCGGGGTGATGATTATTTTGGTGGGGCAGTGGCTGCGCCAGTATTTTCCGAAGTGACCGCCGATGCCCTGAGAATGCTGAAAATTCCACCATCGCTGGAGAATATCCAGCAGGAAGTGGTGTTGAACAATCGTCAGCCCGGAGATGCCACGTGATGACATCATCCGTGAACACCCCGCTGCCAACACTGGCAACCCTGTTGCCGGGGATGTCCCTGTCTGCCGCATTGGCCGGCACACCCGTGAAAGGGTTGTGTCTCGACAGTCGCCTGCTCGAGCCGGGTCAACTGTTTATCGCGATTCCCGGTACCAGAACAGATGGCCGCGACTACCTGTCCCAGGTACTGGCATCCGGTGCTGTCGCAGCGCTGGCCGAGGCGGATGGGCTCGATTGCCAGGATCCGCGAGTGATCCCGGTCGAGGGCCTGAATCGTCAGCTGAGTGAACTGGCGGGACGTTTTTACGGCGATCCCTCGGCGTCACTGTCCCTGACCGGCATCACCGGTACCAATGGTAAAACTACCTGCAGTCTGTTGTTGACGCAGCTATTCAGTCTGGCGGGTTATCCGGCCGGAGTAATCGGTACGCTGGGTTGTGGCGTGGCGCGCGACGGTCAGGTGGCACTCACTGAAACCGGTATGACCACACCGGATGCCATCACGTTACAGGCGTTGTTGGCGGATTTTGTCAATGCGTCGGTAGAGCGTGTGGCGATGGAGGTGTCCTCCCATAGTCTCGATCAATGCCGGGTGTCGGCCCTTGAATTTGATACTGCGGTATTCACCAATCTGAGTCGCGATCATCTGGATTATCACGGTGATCTGGTGAGTTATGCCCATGCCAAATCGCGGCTGTTCACTCTGCCCGGGCTGGCCCACGCAGTGATCAACATCGATGACCCGGTGGGTGCAGAAATGACCTTGCAGTTGCCCCCGTCCGTCGCTTTGTGTACCTACTCACTGTGCAATCCTGCCGCCACAGTGTATGCCTCGGACATCACATTTTCCGTCAGTGGCCTGCAGGCCAATGTAGTAACGCCCTGGGGGGAGGGGTTGCTCGTCAGTCCTCTGCTGGGTCGCTTTAATCTACAAAATCTGCTGGCGGTACTGGCCGCTGCCTGCATTCAGGGTCTGACCCTGGAGCAGGTGTTGAGCGTGCTGCCGGGGTTGCAGTCGGTGATAGGTCGTATGGAGAAAATCACCAAAGGCGTCGGGCCGATGGTGATAGTGGATTATGCCCACACGCCAGCTGCCCTGGAGCAGGTGTTGCTCACCTTGCGCGAGCATTGCAAAGGCCAGTTGTGGTGCGTATTTGGTTGTGGCGGTGATCGTGATCGGGGCAAGCGCGGGCAAATGGGTGCAATCGTCAGTCAGCTGGCTGATCGAACCATAGTGACCAGTGACAATCCGCGCAGTGAAAAGCCCGACGAGATCATTGCCGATATTGTTCGGGGTGTTGCAGAAGGTGCAGCCGTGGACGCCATTGCCGATCGTGCTCTGGCCATTCAGAGCGCAGTCTGGGAAGCGGCCGATGCCGATATCGTGCTGATCGCCGGCAAGGGGCACGAACACTACCAGTTGATCGGTGCCGAACGCTTGCCGTTCAGCGATCAGGCACAGGCAAGGCTGGCGCTGAAGCAGCGAGGGGGGTGTCGATGATTCAGCCGATGACCCTGACGATGGCAGCGCAAACGTTTGGCGGCACGCTCATGTATCCCGATTGTGAATTTCGTGCGGTCAGTACGGACAGTCGCCATATCCTTGAGGGCGATGTGTTTGTCGCCCTGCGCGGTGAGCGCTTCGATGCCCACAATTTTCTGCCCGATGTGGCCACCCGAGCCTCCGGAATGGTCGTGGAATACGCCGACAGGGACATCAATCTGCCCCAGTGGGTCGTGCCGGATACGACGGTGGCGCTCGGCCAGCTCGCATTGTTAAACCGCCGACGCTTCCACGGGCCGGTGGTGGCGATTACAGGCAGCAGCGGCAAAACCACTGTCAAGGAGATGGTGGCCGCCATTCTCGGCGAATGTGGCGCCGTGCTGGCCACAAAAGGCAATCTGAATAACCAGATTGGTGTGCCGCTGACCCTGCTCAGCCTTACTGCCAAACACCGTTTTGCTGTGATCGAAATGGGTGCCAGCGGGCCGTCAGAAATCAGCTATTTATGCAGTCTGGCCAGGCCGGATGTGGTAGTGGTGAATAATGTACTGCCCGCACATGTGTCGGGTTTTGGCAGTCTGGAGGGAATTGCCAGCGCGAAGGGAGAAATATACAGCGGCGTCTGCTCCGAAGGCACCGCCGTGATCAATCTCGAGGAAAGCTGGGCGCCCCAATGGCGTGCGGCCACTCTGGCCAGAGTGGTCAGCTACTCCCTCGTCAGCGAATCCGCAGATTTTCGTGCCAAAGCGATGGTGTCAGACCCGCAGGGCTGTTTCTCCTTTGTGCTGGTGACCCCCGTCGGCGAAGCCGCGGTGCAGCTGGCGGTCAGTGGTCGCCACAACGTTGCCAACGCGCTGGCCGCGGCGGCCTGTGCCCATGCAGCGGGTGCCGACCTCGGTGCAGTTGCCGCCGGCCTGAACAAAGTCCGGGCAGTGCCGGGTCGTCTGCACAGGCAGGTATTGGCCTCTGGCGGCACGCTGATTGATGACAGCTACAACGCCAACCCCGGTTCCGTAAAAGCTGCGGTGGATACCCTAATGACCATCAGCGGAAAACAGATTCTGGTGTTGGGTGACATGGGTGAGCTGGGCGACAACGAAGCCGCGCTGCATGGTGAAGTGGGACGTTATGCCGCTGACAAGGGTGTCTGTCACCTGCTCGCAGTCGGCCCTTTGTCGATCAATACGGTTCGCGAGTTTGGTGAAGGGGCCGAACATTTAGACAGCAAGGAACAGCTGCTGGAAAGATTGAAGAGCCTGCTGGATAAAGATGCCGTGGTGTTGGTGAAGGGATCGCGTTTCATGGCCATGGACACTGTGGTGAAGATGATAACGGAACTGGGGGAACACTAGGCATGTTGCTTTTACTGGCAGACTACCTGACACAGTACTTCACCGTTTTCGGCGTGGTGAAATATCTGACATTTCGGGGCATTCTCGGTGCGCTCACAGCGCTGGGACTGTCGTTGGTGCTGGGTCCGATGATGATCCGTCGGCTCAATCTTCTGCAGATCGGACAGTCGGTGCGCAACGATGGTCCGCAGAGCCACCTCAGTAAATCCGGTACGCCCACCATGGGTGGCGCATTGATTATTCTGTCCATTTTTATCAGTGCGCTGCTCTGGTCCGATCTCACTAACCGTTATGTCTGGGTGGTTCTGGCAGTGACGCTGGCCTTCGGCGCCGTTGGCTGGGTGGATGATTATCGAAAAGTGGTGGAAAAAAATTCCCGTGGCCTGCCGGCCCGGTGGAAATATTTCTGGCAGTCGGTTGCGGGATTTGGGGCTGCCTTTTTTCTTTATTACACCGGAAGTACCGGTGCGGAGAACGAGCTGATCGTACCGTTCTTCAAGGAGGTGGCTCTGCCACTGGGTTTGTTCTACGTGCTGCTGGCGTATTTCGTGATCGTGGGCAGCAGCAACGCCGTCAACCTGACCGATGGCCTGGATGGGTTGGCGATCATGCCGAGTGTCGTCATCGGTGGTGCACTGGGGGTGATTGCCTACGCCGTGGGCAATGCCCAGTTCGCCAGTTATCTGCACATTCCCTATGTGGTGGGTGCCGGCGAACTGGTGGTGTTCTGCGCGGCACTGGGTGGTGCTGGTCTCGGCTTTCTATGGTTCAACACCTACCCGGCCCAGGTGTTCATGGGCGATGTGGGGGCGCTGGCGCTGGGGGCGGCACTGGGCACCATCGCAGTGATCGTGCGCCACGAAATTGTGTTTTTCATTATGGCGGGTGTGTTCGTGCTGGAAACCGTCTCGGTGATCATGCAGGTGGCTTCCTACAAATTGACCGGACGGCGGATTTTCCGCATGGCGCCGATTCATCACCATTTTGAATTGAAAGGTTGGCCGGAGCCGCGCGTGATTGTGCGTTTCTGGATTATTACGCTGGTGCTGGTGCTGTTTGGCCTAGCTACCCTGAAGCTGCGTTAAGGGAAGGATACGGGAGTGGCAATGACGCAATTAATCGCCAGTAGCAAACTGAAGGTGGTCGCCGGTCTCGGTGTCACCGGTTTGTCCGTGGCGCGTCATTTAAACGAGATGGGTGAGCGGTTTGTGGTGCTCGACAGTCGCACCAGTCCACCCTGTCTGGCACAGCTGCAAGGCGAGCTGCCGGAGGTGTCGCTGATTCTGGGCGAGTTCAGCGACGACGCTTTTCTGGGCGCCGATGAAGTCATTCTCAGCCCCGGGTTATCGCGCCAGCATCCGGCGGTAAAAACAGCCGTTGAGGCCGGCATTCCGGTGATCAGCGACATTGAGCTGTTTGCCCGGTGCACCAGTGCGCCGATCGTCGCTATCACGGGTTCCAACGGCAAAAGCACCGTCACCACGCTGGTGGGAGAGATGTTTGCGGAAGCCGGCATCGCCGCCGCCGTGGGTGGTAATCTCGGGGTGCCCGCACTCGACCTGCTGTCTCCCAACGTGGCGTATTACGTGCTGGAGCTGTCCAGTTTTCAACTGGAGTCCGTGCTGGCGCTGAATGCCGAAGTCGCCACTGTGCTGAACATCAGTCTCGACCACATGGACCGCTATCACAGTTTGTTGGACTACCATCAGGCCAAGCACCGGATTTTTATCGGGGCTCGCCAGGTGGTGACCAATCGCGACGATCGGCTCAGTGCGGCGCTGGTGGGCGATACCGTCAAACAGTGGAGTTTCGGACTCGATCAGCCCGATTTCAAAGGCTTTGGTCTGCGTCAGCACCAGGGCGAGCCCTGGTTGTATTACCAGTTTGAACCGTTGATGGCAGAGCGGGAACTGGGTATGACGGGGCGACACAATACCGCCAACGCACTGGCGGCCCTGGCGCTGGGCACGGCAGCCGGTCTGCCAATAGACCCGATGCTGACCGTGTTACGGCGTTTTGAGGGTCTGCCCCACCGCTGTCAGCGGGTGGCGACGCGTAGCGGTGTCACCTACATCAACGACTCCAAGGCCACCAATGTCGGAGCCACCCTGGCGGCAATCGCCGGCCTGCGCGGTGCTGACAATTTGGTACTGATCGCCGGTGGGCAGGGCAAGGGGCAGGATTTCGCCCCGCTCGCCAGCGCCCTGCAGGGCTCGGTCAGGCAACTGATTTTAATGGGTGAGGACGCAGCGGTCATTGGTGATGCGGTGGCTGGGACCGTTCCCGTGCTGTTTGCCACTGGTCTCGATGCGGCAGTCAAGGTCGCCGCACAGGTTGCCAGACCCGGAGACATCGTGTTGTTGTCACCGGCCTGTGCCAGTTTTGATATGTTCCGGGGTTTTGCCGACCGCGGTGAACAATTTGTCCGGGCGGCGGAGGCATTGCAATGAACCTTGCTGCTGTCTACTGGCCGCGCATCACCCTGTTCCTGCGGGAGCTCGATCAGTGGTTGTTGTTGTCGACAATCGCTATTGCCACCATCGGATTGGTGATGATCAGTTCGGCCTCCATCAGTTTTGCCGAACACAACCTCGGCGATGGTTTCTATTTTCTCAAGCGCCAGATGTTGTACATGACTCTGGGGCTGGTAGTAGCTGCGCTGTTTCTCTACATGCCATCGCGATTCTGGTATCACAACGCGGTACCGCTGCTGGTGGTCACCATCATTTTACTGGTGGCGGTGCTGATTCCTGGGATCGGTCGCCGCGTCAATGGTGCCCAGCGCTGGATCCCTCTGGGGCCAATCAATCTGCAGGTGTCCGAAGTGGCCAAGTTCATGATGATTCTGTTCATGGCCAGCTATCTGGAACGTTATCAACGAGAGCTGCGTGAGTACTGGAAAAGCATGATCAGGCCGGTACTGCTGTTGATAGGCGTCGCTGGTCTGTTACTGCTGGAGCCGGATTTTGGCTCAATGGTTGTGGTGTGCGGCACGGTGCTGGCCATGTTGTTTATCGGCGGTGCAAAGCTGTGGTTGTTCAGCGGGCTGTTGCTCGCCGGTATCGGTGGTATTGCCTCGATGGCATTGATCTCCCCCTACCGCCTTGAGCGTCTGGTGACGTTCCTCGATCCGTGGGCGCATCAATACGACAGCGGTTATCAGTTAACCCAGTCGCTGATCGCCTTTGGTCGCGGCGAGTGGTTCGGGGTTGGTCTGGGCAACAGTATCCAGAAATTGTTTTTTCTGCCCGAGGCCCACACGGATTTCGTGTTCTCGATCTATGCCGAGGAGTTCGGCCTGATCGGGGTTGCGGTTGTGCTCGGGCTTTACAGTCTACTGGTGTCGCGAATCGTGCATGTGGCGAGAAAGGCAGTTCGGCAGGAAGACTGGTTTGCTGCCTACAGCTGTTTCGGTATCGCAATCGTGCTGGCGGGCCAGGCGTTTATCAATATCGGTGTCACCTCCGGGCTGTTGCCCACCAAGGGGCTGACACTGCCCTTCATCAGTTATGGCGGCAGCAGCCTGCTGGTGTGTTGTGCCATGGTGGCACTGGTGCTGAGAATCAGCCGGGAGATGGATGATGTACAGGCCGTTGCAAAACAGGTGAGACGTGACAGAGCGGAGTTGTAACAAGGTGATGGTCATGGCCGGCGGCACTGGTGGGCACGTGTTCCCCGCTCTGGCGGTGGCGCATGTCCTGCGTGCGCGAGATATTGCGGTGTGCTGGCTCGGCACCCGGCGCGGTATCGAGGCCGAACTGGTGCCCGCCAATCGTTTCCCGATCCGTTATATCGAAGTGGCGGGGTTGCGCGGAAAGGGGTGGCGCAAACTGATCAGTGCACCCTGGCAGTTGTTGCGGGCACTTTCTCAGGCCATCGCCGTATTGCGCAGCGAGCGGCCGGATGTGGTGCTTGGCTTTGGCGGGTTTGCCTCTGGCCCCGGTGGCCTGGCGGCCAAATTGCTGGGTATTCCGCTGGTTATTCACGAGCAGAATGCCGTGGCCGGGACCACCAACCGTTTGCTGGCGAAGGTAGCCAACCGGGTGCTGTCGGCGTTCCCCGATGCCCTGCCTGACGCGGTGTGGACCGGCAATCCGGTGCGGTCCGAGATTGCCGCGCTCGGTGCTCCGCAGCAACGAATTGCCCTGGCGGACAGGCCCCGCCATCTTCTGGTGCTGGGCGGTAGCCTCGGTGCGCTGGCCATTAATCAGCTCCTGCCGGCGGCACTGGCACTGCTGCCTGAAGCCCGGCGGCCTGTCGTCCTTCATCAGTGTGGCAGGGACCATGTGGATGCCACTGCTGCGGCCTATGAGCAACAGGGTGTGAATGCCGAGATCGAGCCGTTTATCAAGGAGATGGCCGAGGCCTATGGCTGGGCGGATATGGTGGTTTGCAGGGCAGGTGCCCTGACTGTCTCCGAGCTGGCGTCGGCGGGCATCGGTGCCATTCTCATTCCGTACCCCCACGCCATTGACGACCACCAGACCGGCAACGGCCAGTGGTTGGTGGCCGAGGGCGCGGCCGACATGATCCAGCAACAGGACCTGACCGCTGAAAAACTGGCGATATTGCTGGCGGACTGGCTGACGGATGCCGCCCAGCTGCAACAGCGTGCGCTGAATGCGCGAAAACTCGCCAGACCCGATGTGGCAGAGACCATAGCCGAAATTTGCGAGGAGGTTTGCCGTGGGCGATAAAGGCTTTCATCCCGTACCGGAAATGCGCCGTATCCGCCGTATCCACTTTATTGGTATTGGTGGCAGCGGCATGTGTGGCATCGCCGAAGTATTACTGAATCAGGGGTACCTGATTTCCGGTTCCGATCTGGCGGACAACAGCAATATTGTCAGGCTGCGTCAACTCGGTGTCAGGATTACGCTGGGGCATGCGGCCGAGCATATTGCGGATGCGGACGTGGTGGTGCAGTCCTCCGC
>DDNV01000075.1:6099-6374 GCA_002341315.1 Cellvibrionales bacterium UBA2511 | reverse complement strand
TCCTCCGCTGTGGATGAAAGCAACCCCGAGATTGTCAGTGCGCGGGAACGGCGCATTCCGGTTGTTCGCCGCGCGGAAATGCTGGCGGAGCTGATGCGCTATCGACACGGTATTGCGGTGGCGGGTACGCACGGTAAAACCACTACCACCAGTTTGCTGGCATCGGTACTGGCCGCCAGTGGCAAGGACCCGACCTTTGTCATCGGCGGACTGGTGAAGAGCGCGGGAACCAACGCGCGGTTGGGGGAGAGCCGCTACCTGGTGGCCGAAGCGGA
>DDNV01000075.1:993-5867 GCA_002341315.1 Cellvibrionales bacterium UBA2511 | reverse complement strand
CGCTACCTGGTGGCCGAAGCGGATGAGAGCGATGCCTCTTTTCTCCACCTCCAGCCGATGGTGGCCATCGTGACCAATATCGATGCCGACCACATGGAAACCTACGGATTTGATTTCAACCGGCTCAAGCAGACGTTTGTCGAGTTTTTGCACAACCTGCCGTTTTACGGGTTGGCGGTGCTGTGTATTGACGAGCCGGTGATCCGCGAAATTCTGCCGCTGGTGTCGCGCCCGGTGCTGACCTACGGCTTTGCGGAGGATGCCGATTTTCGCATTGACCGGGTCAGTATTCAGCAGAACAACAGTCATTTTGTGATCTATCGGCCCGACCATGCCGAGCCCCTGCCTATCTCCCTGAATATTCCCGGGGAGCACAACGTGTTGAATGCGGCGGCGGTGGTGGCTGTCGCCACCGATGAAGGTGTCGACGACCAGGCCATCCAGCGTGGGCTTGCCAATTTCCAGGGAGTGGGTCGACGTTTTGAAATTTACGGTGAATACCCCGTGAGCGGTGGCACGGCCATGCTGGTGGACGACTATGGTCATCACCCGAAAGAAGTGGCCGTGACGATCAAAGCCGTGCGTGAGGGATGGCCCGAGCGGCGTCTGGTCATGGTTTTCCAGCCACACCGCTACACCCGCACCCGCGACCTCTACGAAGATTTTGTACAGGTGCTATCCGGTTGCGATGTGCTGGTTCTGCTGGAGGTTTATCCCGCCGGTGAAGAAGAGATCCCCGGTGCGGACAGCCGCGCCCTGTGTCGCAGTATTCGTCAGCGCGGGCTGGTGGAACCGATCTATGTGAAAGACATTGAAGCGGTCGGTGACGTGCTGAAAGACCTGCTCCGCGACGGTGATCTGGTGATGACCCAGGGGGCGGGCAGTGTAGGCCGGCTGGTGAAACTGCTTGACGATCGACAATTGGTCCAGTGAAACATGACAGAGAGAACGATGGCAGTCAGTGAGGCAATGAAACAGAAATATGGCCGGGTGGGCGTGCTCTACGGGGGTGCCTCTGCTGAGCGGGAGATTTCACTGATTTCCGGTAGCTCGGTGATCGCTGCCCTACAGCGCAGCGGTGTGGATCTGGTGGCCATTGATGTGGGTGCCGACCTGTTGCAGCAATTGCCACAGCTGTCACTGACGCGGGTGTTGATCATGCTGCACGGGCCCGGTGGTGAAGACGGCTCCCTGCAGGGTGCCCTGCAGTTTCTCGGTCTGCCCTATACCGGCAGCGGCGTATTTGCCTCCGCGCTGGCCATGGACAAATTGCACAGTAAACAGTTCTGGCAGGGCGTGGGGTTGCCCACGGCAAAATTTGCGGTATTGAACGACAGTACCGACTGGCAGGAAACACTTGATGCCCTGGGCGGGGTGGTGATGGTCAAACCGTCCCATGAAGGATCCAGTCTCGGCATGACCCGGGCGGACAGTGCCGCTGAGTTGAAGAAAGCGTGGGTTGAGGCCGCCGCGCTGGATAGCAGTGTGATTGCCGAACAGTGGATCAGCGGCGCCGAGTACACCGTGGCGCTGCTCAACGGTGAGGTGTTGCCGCCGATCAGGCTGGAGACCGACCACAGTTTTTACGATTACAACGCCAAATATCTGGCCGATGACACCCGCTATCTATGCCCCTGTGGGCTGGATCGGGATCGGGAGGCCGAACTCAAAGCGTTGGCTCTGGCGGCGTTTAACAGCCTCGGTTGCAGTGGCTGGGGGCGGGTCGATGTGATGTGTGATCAGACCGGTGCTTTCCAGTTGCTGGAAGTCAACACAGTACCGGGTATGACCGACCACAGTTTAGTGCCTATGGCGGCGAAGGCGGCGGGCTACAGCTTTGATGAGCTGGTATTGAAGATTCTCGATACCTCTCTTTGAAAGCGCTTTGAAAGTCCCTCGGGGACGAGTGATACAACTGAATATTTGGCAAGACAACAACGGAGAGATAGCAGAGCGATGGCAGGCAAGTTACCAAAGACGGCAGGGGCCAAACGGCGGGGCGAAGCGAAGCTCTGGCGTGAGCGCCTGGCCTGGCTGCAACGCAGCCTGTCGCTGCTGATGCTGAGTGGCTTGCTGGTCGGCAGTGGTTGGGGTGCGTGGCTGGTGTTCGAGAAAGTCGATGCGCCCATCGGGGTGATCCTGGTGCGGGGGCAATATACCCAGGTGGATCAGGCGCAGATTCAGAAGATGGTTGAGCCGCTATTGAGTGGTGGTTTTATCAGCCTCGACCTGCAAAGGATCCGCGACGGTCTGGAGCAACACCCCTGGATTGAGGAAGCAAGCATCAGTCGCCAGTGGCCGGACAGTCTGGTGATCCGGCTGGTAGAGGAGGTGCCCATAGCCCGCTGGGGCAACAGTGCGTTCCTCAACCATCGCGGGGAGCGGCTGGAAATAGGCGACAACAGCATGCTGTCACACCTGCCGGTGTTGGAAGGCGTTGAACGCAGTGAGCGACAGATGATGCGCTCCTACCGGCAGATGGTGCAGATGCTTCAACCGGCCGAATTGCGTATTGCAGCGTTGAAACGTGATGCCCGGGATGCCTGGCGACTGACACTGACCAACGATCTGGAGCTGGTGATCGGCCGGGATCAGATCATCGAAAAAATGCGCCGTTTTCTGCTGGTCTGGGATCAGCACCTGAAGACGCGGGCGACAGAGGTTGACCGGGTAGATATTCGTTATGACAACGGTGTCGCGGTGCAGTGGATGAAAAAACCTGCGCAACAGGCGCAACTTAAACAACAGCAATTATCAATGGCATCTGGCGAACCAGAGCAAGTATGAGGTCGAGAATGGCGAACTCAAATGACGAACAACTCATTGTCGGGCTGGATATCGGCACATCAAAAGTCGTGACGATCGTGGGGCTGGCGGGACCCGGTGGCACACTGGAAATCGTCGGTACCGGGCTGCACCCTTCTTCCGGTTTGAAAAAGGGTGTGGTGGTCAACATCGAGTCCACGGTTCATTCCATTCAGCGGGCAATTGAAGAAGCCGAGTTGATGGCGGGGTGCCATATTCACTCGGTCTATGTGGGGATCGCCGGCAGTCACATCCGCAGCCTGAACTCCCACGGTATCGTGGCCATTCGCGATCGCGAGGTGCTGCCCCTGGATATTGAACGGGTTATCGATGCGGCGCGGGCCGTGGCGATTCCCGCTGACCAGGAGATCCTC
Organism: Cellvibrionales bacterium UBA2511; assembly: GCA_002341315.1. GTDB lineage: Bacteria > Pseudomonadota > Gammaproteobacteria > Pseudomonadales > Porticoccaceae > Porticoccus. The sequence goes on along the minus strand of DDNV01000075.1, from coordinate 2,688 downwards.
CACGTTCTGCCCCAGGAATTCATTATCGACAATCAGGAGGGGGTTCGCGAACCGCTCGGCATGTCGGGCGTCCGTTTGGAGGCCAAGGTGCATCTGGTGACCTGCGCTGCGAATGCCGCCCAGAACATTAAAAAATGTATTCGGCGCTGCGGCCTTGATGTCGACGACATTATTCTCGAGCAGCTGGCCTCTTCCTATGCCGTACTCACCGAAGATGAGAAGCAGCTCGGTGTCTGCCTGGTGGACATTGGTGGCGGTACCACGGATATCGCGATTTTCACTGACGGTGCCATTCGTCATACCGGAGTCATTCCCATCGCCGGGGATCAGGTGACCAATGACATTGCCCATGCCCTGCGCACACCCACCGCACACGCCGAAGAATTGAAGGTCAAGTATGCCTGTGCGCTGGCCAAGCTGACCGGTCCGGACGAGACCGTCAAAGTGCCCAGTGTCGGCGATCGTGCACCGCGGGACCTGTCCCGGCAGGCCCTGGCTGAAGTGGTCGAACCGCGCTACGACGAACTGTTCACCCTGGTGCAGGCGGAGTTGCGTCGCAGCGGCTTTGAGGACCTGGTGGCCGCCGGTGTCGTTCTGACCGGTGGCACTTCGAAGATGGAGGGGGTCATCGAACTGGCGGAAGAGATCTTCCACATGCCGGTGCGCGTTGGCTCGCCACACAATATCAAGGGGTTGGCCGATATTGTCGACAACCCGATCTACTCCACTGGCGTCGGACTGCTGCTCTATGGCTTGCAGCAACAGCAGGACGGTACCCGTCCCGTGCGACGCCGGGAGAGCGTCAAGGAAAGTTTTATTGCCCGGCTGAAAAGCTGGTTTCAGGGAAATTTGTAATTTTTTAACGCAGTTATACCAAATGAGGGGTATTTATCATGTTTCAAATCGTGGATAGCGCACCGGATAGCGCAGAAATCAAAGTAATAGGCGTCGGAGGCGGTGGCGGAAACGCTGTCCGCCATATGATGAGCAGCTGTGTGGACGGGGTAGAGTTTATCTGCGCCAATACCGATGCTCAGGCACTCAAGGACCTGGGGCACGCCACCATCCTGCAGTTGGGTAATGGCCTCACCAAGGGACTGGGTGCGGGTGCCAACCCTGAAGTGGGGCGTCATGCTGCCATGGAAGATCGCGAACGTATCGCCGATGTTCTGCAGGGCGCCGATATGGTGTTCATCACAGCTGGCATGGGTGGCGGGACCGGTACCGGTGCTGCGCCCATTGTGGCCGATGTGGCCCGTGAGCTGGGTATTCTGACCGTGGCAGTGGTCACGCGGCCGTTTATGTTCGAGGGCCGCAAGCGTATGGCCATCGCCGAAGAGGGCCTGAAAGAACTGAAAGACCGGGTGGACTCACTGATCACAGTGCCCAATGAGAAATTGCTGCAGGTGCTCGGTAAAACCACCAGTCTGCTGGAGGCTTTCAAGGCGGCCAACGATGTGTTGCTGGGTGCCGTGCAGGGGATTGCCGACCTGATTATCCGTCCCGGTATGATCAACGTGGATTTCGCCGATGTGCGCACCGTAATGTCCGAAATGGGTCAGGCGATGATGGGTACCGGCGAAGCCACGGGCGAAGATCGTGCCCGGATCGCGGCTGAAACAGCGATTCACAGCCCCCTGCTGGAAGACATCAACCTGCAGGGTGCCCGCGGTATTCTGGTCAACATCACCGCCG
>DDNV01000075.1:353-890 GCA_002341315.1 Cellvibrionales bacterium UBA2511 | reverse complement strand
CGCCGGTCCCGACCTGTCTCTGGGTGAGTTCTCCGATGTGGGTGACACCGTAGAAGCTTTTGCCTCCGATAACGCCACCGTCGTGGTGGGGACAGTGATCGACCCGGAAATGGGTGATCGTCTGCGGGTCACGGTCGTGGCCACTGGTCTGGGGCAGCCCGCACTGGAGCGCAAAGCTCCGTCCAAAGTTGTCGACAACGGCCATGTGGCGCCAATTCACATGCGCAAGAGCAGTGGTGAAACCGACTACGATGCCCTGGAAAAACCCACCGTCATCCGGCGCGGGTCCAGTGGTGGCGAGGCGGTGGCACGCAAGCTTGACCCCCGTGCCGATGCCGACATGGACTATCTGGATATTCCGGCATTTCTGCGTCGTCAGGCCGACTGACCGTCGTACGTTATCCGGACCCACAAGGTGAACCGCCAGTGACACCCCTCAAATGTCTGGCGGTTTGCTTTATGGAGCTGTGGGCAGAGTTCTGCTAGTATTGCCGACAGTTTTTTGTAATTTTGGCAGGTATTCGTAACGCATGATTC
>DDNV01000075.1:0-184 GCA_002341315.1 Cellvibrionales bacterium UBA2511 | reverse complement strand
GCGCCACGGGTGTGGGTCTCCACACTGGCGAGAAAGTCTACCTGACCCTCCATCCAGCCCCAGTCAACACCGGCATTATCTTTCGTCGAACCGACCTCGATCCCGTGGTGGAAATTCACGCCAAGGCTGAAAATGTCGGTGAGACCACCCTGTCCACCACCCTGGTGAACGGCGACGTCAAGGT
>DDNV01000084.1:1016-5084 GCA_002341315.1 Cellvibrionales bacterium UBA2511 | reverse complement strand
TAGTAGAGCTGCAGTCGGTTGGGATTTTCACCGTAGCGGCCATCTGTGGGGCGGCGACAGGGTTGCACATAGGCGCTGTGCCAGCTCTCGGGGCCGATGGCGCGCAGGAAAGTTGCCGGGTGGAAGGTTCCCGCACCCACCTCCATATCCAGCGGTTGCAGGATGACGCAGTGGTGCTTTGCCCAAAACTGTTGCAGAGACAGAATAAGCCCCTGGAATGTCGAAACATCCGGTGTAGTCTGTGACAACTGAGTTCCCCCATGGCATGCAAAGTCGGCAATTATAAGGCTGCAACCCCCGAATAGTAAGGGCTTTATTGATGCAGACTATGCACCACCGGTTTCCGAGCAGGTATCGTCAAGGGGTGATACAGCCCTTACTGAAGGTGCAGGATCCGTTATCTACTGGCATATCACAGAGACTCTGGGTAGCGGCGACCTGCGCCCCTGCCTGCTGGTGCAGTTTTTGCTGCAACCACCCTCATTAGTGGTCATACCCTCAAACACTTGCTGGCTGCGATCCTGATCTTGCTGAAAATACTGTGGTGGCGCGAGCAAATAGTAAACCAATAATTGCGTATGACTATTATGTGTATAGCAATAATTAGCTGTAGCTATTGTTGGTCGAAAGCTAAAGTATTTACTATGAATATCTGATTCCAACAGGAGAAACGTTATGCAACCTTTTACTATTTTCGGCCACGATGCCTGTGGTTTCTGTCGACGCGCCAAGGAACTGATGGAAAAAAAGGGGCTGGAATACCGTTATGTGAATATCCACGACGAGGGGATCAGTCCGGCAGACCTCGCCAAAACCATTGGCCAGCCGGTCAATACGGTACCGCAAATATTTCATGGCAAAGAATATATTGGTGGTTTTCAGGAGCTCACAGAATATTTTGAAAAAATAGAAGCCGGGCAGCAGCAATAGGCACTTTTCAGCACTTTCAGGCCAATTGCCCGGTTGGCAATATTGCGCCCCCCACATAAACATTGAACGGTATTGGCGGTATCAGCCAATACCGTTTTTATTTGTCCTTGCTGACCGTGCGGGTTTTGCCCCGTTCGTCGATGGCAACAAAAACAAATTGCCCCTCTGTTACCTTGGCGGGCTCATTGGTGGATTCAATGTTGATCCAGACCTCAACGTTGATGGTCATGGAGCTGCTGCCGACCTGCATCAACTCACAGTAGCAACTGACAATGGCACCAACCGGAACCGGTCGAAGAAACGACATTTCACTGATTGCAACCGTGGCCACGCGACCCTTTGCAATTCGCTGGGCCAGAATGGAGCTACCGAGATCCATTTGTGAGAGCAGCCAGCCACCAAAAATATCACCACTGGAATTGGTGTCTTTGGGCATGGCTATCGTCTGCAGGGTGAGTTCGCCGCGGGGTGCCGGTGGTTGATTGATTTCAGTCAAGCTCTACTCCTTATTATTAAACCCTGTACGGATTTCAGAAAACAATGGATGGCAGCCAGGTGGCCAGCGCAGGCCAGATGGCCAACATTAACATCAGCAATAATTGAATGATGATAAAAGGCACGACGCCGCGGTAAATATCGCGGGTTGCCACCGAGGGCGGTGCAACACCGCGCAGATAGAACAGGGCAAAGCCAAAGGGTGGTGTCAGAAAAGAGGTTTGCAGGTTTATAGCGATCATGATGCCAAGCCACACCGGATCGAGTCCCATTGCCAGCAAAATAGGTCCGACAATGGGCACGACGACAAAGGTGATTTCGATAAAATCGAGAATAAAACCCAGCAGGAAAATCACCACCATGACCACTAGCGTAGCGCCGACGACCCCGCCGGGAATGCGGGTGAACAGGTCCTCCATCAACTCCTCACCACCAAAACCCCGGAAGATCAGGGAAAATATCGCGGCACCAATCAGGATCATGAACACCATGGTAGTAACTTCCGTGGTGGACTGGGTGACATCCCGCAATCTTTTGATAGTTAATTGTCGACGCCCCAGCGCCAGCAGGGTGGCGCCCATGGCGCCGACCCCGGCCGCTTCCGTGGGGGTGGCTGCGCCACTGAGAATCGAGCCCAGCACGGCCACGATCAATACCACCGGCGGTAACAGGCTGCGCAGCAATCTGGCCGCCGAGAGGCTGGACTCCCCGTCCACCTCAGCCACTGGCGCAAGCTCGGGTTTAAGCCGTGAGATGACAATCAGATACAGAATATAAAGGGTCACCAGCAACAGGCCTGGCACAATCGCGCCCACAAACAGATCCCCGATTGAGATTGTTTTCGGGTTGAAAATACCCATCCCCAGCTGGGCCTGCTGGTAGGCGCTGGACAGGATATCGCCCAGCAGCACCAGGGCGATGGACGGGGGAATAATCTGCCCCAGGGTGCCGGTGGCGCAAATGGAGCCGGTGGCCAGCGCCGGATGGTAACCGCGTTTCAACATGGTGGGCAGGGACATCAGTCCCATGGCGACCACCGTGGCACCGACAATCCCGGTGCTGGCAGCCAGCAGCATACCTACCACGACCACCGAAATACCCAGTCCCCCTTTGAACTTGCCAAACAGCAGGGCCATGCTGTCCAGCAGGTCCTCCGCCAGACGGGATTTCTCCAGCATGACGCCCATCAACACAAACAGGGGTACAGCGATCAGGGTGGTATTGTCGATCGTGCCGTATAAACGGTTGGGCAGGGCATGCAAAAAGGACATGTCAAAATGGCCGGTGGCGGTGCCAACCATGGCAAAAATCAGGGCGGTGCCCGCCAGTGAAAACGCCACCGGGTAGCCAGCCATCAGCATCAGACAGACCACGGCAAACATCAGTACTGGAATGTATTCAACCATCAGAGCAGGTGCTCCTGATGTTCAATGGTTTGTGCCTGACTCAACCCGAAGAAAAATAGCAGGTTTTTGATCACTTCCGCGATACCCTGCAACAGCAGGGTAATCGGCATCAGGATTAACAGGGTTTTCAGCAGGTAAACCCATGGCAGCCCGCTCGCTTCCTTGGAGACTTCCCTTATTGCCCAGCTGTTTGTGACGTACTCCCAGCAGAACAGCAGTATCAGGATACATACCGGGATGAGAAACAGCAGTCCACCCAGCGCATCCACCAGTGCTTTCATGCGCGGGCTGTAACGTTGATAGAAAATATCCACGCGAACGTGGCCGCCCCGTTTCAGGGTGAAAGCGGCACCCAGCAGAAAAACCACCGCATGAAAATACGTGACTGACTCCTGCAGGGCGATCGAGCCGGATTGCAGGAAATAGCGCATGACCACCACCAGACAGGTCAGTACCATCATGGCGAGTGTCAGCCAGGCTACCAATTTGCCGGTCCATTCAGTAAAACCGTCGATACCGCTGGCCAGATGTTCCAGAAATTGTATCAATCGAGGCATTTTTATTATCTCTCGCAACCGTTGCACAGTTTATAAGACAGGGCGGGTCGCGACCAGAACAAACCTGAGAAGGTTGGTGGGGACGCTTATGGCAATCCAATCGGAAGCCTGTTTGTATTATGGGATCTGGCGGTTGTCACATTACTGTCATACAAGATTCATAGAGTTGTCACGATAGACCACTAGCATCAGTCCCGATGTTAATGATCAGCCCTGGAGGCAAACGTGAAAAATACCCATAAATTAGTACTCGCTGCAGCGCTGGCTCTGTCCAGTGTGCCAGCAATGGCTCGTGATACCGTTTCCATAGTCGGTTCATCCACCGTCTACCCTTTTGCCACCGTGGTAGCAGAACGGTTCGGCCGCAACACCAGTTTCCCGACCCCCAAAATTGAATCCACCGGCTCGGGTGGTGGACTGAAGCTGTTTTGTCAGGGCGTCGGCACCCAGCATCCCGATATCACCAATGCTTCCCGTCGTATGAAGCAGTCGGAGTTTGAGCTGTGCAAGTCCAACGGTGTTAAAGACATCACCGAAGTACAGATCGGTTATGACGGTCTGGTAGTTGCCAATTCCGTAAAAGGGCCAGATCTCGATATTTCCCTGCGTGATCTGTACCTGGCGATGGCCAAGGATGTGCCAAATCCGGACGGCACAGAAGAGCTGGTAGCCAACCCCTA
>DDNV01000084.1:0-870 GCA_002341315.1 Cellvibrionales bacterium UBA2511 | reverse complement strand
GAGCTGGTAGCCAACCCCTACAAAACCTGGAAAGACGTCAATCCGGCACTGCCCAACGTCAAGATTGAAGTGGTAGGTCCGCCACCCACTTCCGGCACCCGGGATTCGTTCAACGAACTGGGTGTTGAAGGTGGCTGCAAGACCTTCCCCTGGTTGAAAGCGATGAAAGATCAGGACAAAAACAAATACAAATCAGTGTGTCGCAGCATTCGCGAAGATGGTCACTACATCGAAGCCGGTGAAAACGATAATCTGATTGTTCAGAAACTGGAATCTTCACCCACTATACTGGGCGTCTTTGGATTCTCCTTCCTTGATCAGAACCGCGCTATTGTCAAAGCCGTAAAAATCAAGGGCGTCAGCCCGAACATGGAGACCGTGGGCAGTGGTGAATACCCGATGGCCCGCTCCATGTACTTCTACGTGAAAAAAGCCCACGTCGGTGTCATCCCCGGTATCAAGGAATACGTGAAAGAATTCACCCATGATCGCGCCTGGGGTGACGAAGGCTATCTGGCAGACAAGGGCCTGATACCTTCACCAAAAAATGAGCGTATGAAATGGGCGGAAAATGCCAAGTCACTCAACAGTATGACCGGTAAAGAGTTTGAATAAGGTCGACTAGCATTATCGGGCCCGGCGTAGAACATGCCGGGCCTTTTTGTCCCTGAGTATCGAGAAATATCCACCGCTAAACGGTTGCTGGTGGGGAAACACTGGAGCAGTTCATGCAGACCGGACAGTTATTATTAATACTTGCTGCGATGATTGTTACGGCCTTCATCATGGGTCGCCACCGGGCGCTACAGGTTGCCCAGCCGTTGGGTGGTATTCGCCATCTGCGCTCACTACCGTTTTACTACGCCATGC
>DDNV01000050.1 GCA_002341315.1 Cellvibrionales bacterium UBA2511 | reverse complement strand
CGCAAGCAGGTTCGCGGCTCAAGGGCCGCTCCTACGAAGGGATAGGGAGCAACCATGAAACGCCAATTTATTGCCGGTGCCACCTGTCCGGAGTGTGGGCAGATGGACAAGATCCAACGCGTCATCGACGCCGACAAACAGTGGATGGAATGTGTGGCCTGCGGGGCGACAAAGGATCTGGATGCCAAACCCCCAGAAGCTAGCGATGCTTTGGCTAAACCGGTCACCCTGCAGCCAGCAAAGAAATAAGGTTTTCCTTTAGGCGCGGAGCGCAGGGGGGAATCGTCGTTTCCTTCAGAGAACGCCGAAGGCAGTCGGCAGCCAGCCGCTTGCATTTCCTTCCCCTCCCCCCCCCTGAAAGCAGCGCCAGTGGCGTTATTCACTGACGTCTCTGCTGGAGGCGTTGCACCACACCCTTTCTCCTCCGCCGCTACCGCTTATCCCGGCCGCAGTCCCGGTCCGTGACAGGCAGTTTCAATGCCCCTGTTCATATCAACGGTTGTCCGTTTTCCCGGCAAGTGCGAGGGGGAGGCTTATTACTCATTGTTTATTAGAAACATGAAATATTGAATCACATTCATGCTTTGATGGATTTTAATAATAAAAGCGTAGGACACATAAAATAAAGTAAGCGCTAATAACTATAAAGGTGACATCAGGATGATCAATCGTTATTAGAGTGTGTAAAAAAGTAAGCAAAGGTATCCAATTTTACAAATAACTTTCCTCAAGCCGTGCTAAGTTCCATTCCGCTGTCTGTTATGTGAACTGTTTCACTAAAACAAATAGCGAACTCAGTTGCGACCACCCAAAGAGGGAACTTCCATGCGCGTGAAAAAGCTTATTCTGGCTTCTGCCGTCGCGGTATTGTCTGCACCGGCCCTGGCGGTAGACGGTACTATTACATTCAATGGCCTGGTGACTGATCAGACCTGTGAAATCACCACTCCTGCGGGCAAAGACTTCACTGTCACTCTGCCCACAGTGTCTGCCAGCACGCTGAATGCGGCCGCTCAAACTGCCGGTCGTACGCCTTTTTCCATCAATCTGTCCAACTGCAGCAGCGATGGCAAAGTAGCGACCTATTTCGAGCCGGGCCCGACCGTTGATTTCGACACTGGCCGTTTGGTTAACCAGGCCAACGCTGCCGATGCTGCCACCAACGTACAAATTCAGTTGCTGGGCGAGAACAGCCTGTTCATTCCGGTTCAAGCTGCCGGTGCTGGTGGTGCGCAAGACAACTCCCAGTGGGTTGACGTAACCGCAGGCGGTGCTGCTGATCTGAACTACTACGCTGAATACTACGCTACCGCTGCAGCGACTGCCGGTACGGTTAATACCTCCATTCAGTACACCATCATCTATCAATGATGACGTGATGGCAGCTCCCGCCTCCCGGGGGCTGCCAACAATCTGAGCCGGGTAATGCAATGTTATTAAGAATGAAACTGTTCTTGCTGAGCGGCTTTCTGCTGTCGGCAGAGTGGGCGAGTGCCAGTGTGATTATTGATGGCACCCGTGTGGTTTATCCACAAAAAGCCCGCGAGGTGACTGTGCAGCTTCACAACACAGGTGAAACACCGTCGCTGGTGCAATCGTGGGTAGACGAAGGTGATAAGGATGCAACACCGGATTCGAGTTCGGCACCGTTCATCATTACACCACCCATTTCCCGTATAGAAGCGGGCTCTGGGCAGGCATTGCGCTTGACCTTTACCGGCAGGGATTTGCCCTCTGACCGGGAATCCTTGTTCTGGTTGAACGTTCTGGAAGTGCCTCCGGCACCGGAAAGTGCCGAGGACAAGAATCTTATGCAGTTGGCGTTTCGTTCAAGGCTGAAAATTTTTTATCGACCTGTTGGTCTTGCAGGTAGGGCGAATTTATCAAGCCACTCTCTTGAGTGTGGTTTTGAATCAGAAAACAGAGTCATGAGTTGCACCAACCCAACGCCTTACCACATAAGCGTTGTCAAGTTGGAGCTGGTCCATGAAAGCGGAGAAACGGATCCGGTTGAAAAGGGGCTGATGTTTTTGCCTTTTGCGACACATGATTTCGAAATCGGCTTCAAAAAAGATGTCAGGCAGGGAACAAAAGCCGTTTTTACATCGATAAATGATTTTGGTGGGGCGGTAGAAGCTAGCATCGATATATCCCAACGATAACGGAATAAACGGCCTAGAGGTCTGGTAAGGATGCCAATGCTGTCGGCGTTATCAATCAATAAAAGCTTCGCTATCGGTATGGCCATCCTGGCTGTCGGGTTTTGGTGTGGTACTTCCTATGCACAGGATGAACCTGCATCGTTCAACTCATCTTTCCTGATGGGTTCCGCCAGAGACATGGATACCTCCTTGTATAGTCACGGCAATCCTGTGTCGGCAGGCGAGTACCGGCTGGATATGTATGTTAATGGCCAGTGGTTTGGTAAACAGGATATTGTTTTCAAGCCGGTGCCAGGAGAAAAAAGCGCAGAAACCTGCTTTACCGCTGAGGAGCTTCAGTTCTATGGCGTCGACGTTGAGTCTGTCGGGGCGCCAGATATTGAGGTAAAAAAGTGCAAACCCCTTTCTGAATGGATTGGGCAGGCGCAATCTCGCCTCGAGATTTCCTCACTACGCATGGATCTGAC
>DDNV01000032.1:24683-27072 GCA_002341315.1 Cellvibrionales bacterium UBA2511 | reverse complement strand
TACCTGAAGGCGCTCAACCCTGATTGGCCGAATCGCATTATCGAAGTGGATGAAGAAGCGACAATCTGTGGAGTCATTGTCTTCAAGGGAGAAGTTGTCTAAACGCTGATCGTAGAATAAGACTCCTACCCACATAAGGACTAACCAGTGATCAGCACAAACAACAGTAAAAAAATAACTACCTTGATCAACCGAAAAACATTGTTGGCAATGATTCCACTTTCGGACCGCGCCATTTACGACATGGAAAAGCGCGGAGAATTTCCATGCCGCATCGTTTTGACGAGCCGTAAGGTGGCCTGGGATTTAGCTGAAATAGAGCATTGGATAGAGGAACGAAAGCAGTCCAGAGATAAAGCCATCAGACCTGGCTCTGCTGCCACGCCAGGGACTCCATCCGGAACAAAGTGACCGCCTCCACAAAGGCTTGTTTAGCTTGCTGATAAAAAGATAGATTCGATTCTGACTTGTAAGAACAATTAGCTCAATGCTAATGTTTTTCCTGGCTTATATGAGCTTTTGACTCTATCGGACATCAAAACATGGATGACATCGCAGCAGCTAATAATGATCGTGAACTCACAACCAAAGAAGCGGCTTCGCTACTTGGCTTATCACCCAGCACACTGAGAAAATGGCGCTGCACTCATGAACACCCCGAATTAACCTGGAGAAAGCGATTTCGCCATGTATTCTATCTCGAATCAGACGTTCTTGAATTCAAAGAATTGAGCACCAAAATCTCATCTAACGAAATTTACATTTAGAACTTTATAACCTTACGTTGCTACCAGCGGCTCGTGAGTTCGTCGATCAAATCAAACCCTGCTTGTTTAACCATGTAGTCAGCAATTTTCTGACTAGCATCTCGAAGCCTTGTCATAGACGGGTGAATATAGTGAGCATCAACACCCTCCCTTGCGTGACTCAGTAACTCATCTACAAGTACGGAATTAATGTCTAGTTCCGTCCCAATAGATTTATACGTTCGTCGGAGGTCATGATTGGTAACAGATATACCCGTTTGGTTTTTAACGATATCACGGACTGCCTTGGTATCTCTGTAATATCCTCGCCCTCCCATGCCAGGGAACAAGTACTCAGTGTCTTCAGGCAAATAATCTTGACGGTTACGAACGATTGCCGCGGTCACTGTATTTAGGGGTAGCTCTACTTGGTCGCCCCCTTTTTTAATAATGTTGAACACTAATCTATTGAGATCAATTCCCTCCATTCGGACAGTCATCGTCCCAGTTCGTCTTACACCGGAAAATAACATGAATAACAATGCATCACGGCCATTACGATAAGCGGATGTATGATCATGCTCTCGAAGTGCTAAGACAGACTTCAGATATGGCTTAAAATCAGCATCATCTAACCGACCAGTACAGCGATTGGTACGATTAATATTTACACCCAGTTGCTTCATTGCACGGCTAACCGGGTTTCGGATAAAGAGATCCGAATCATCGTATTTGGTCTGCGCCCAATTCCAGATCGACCTAAGAATACGCATAGCGCAATCGAGCTGGGTTTTACCACGACCTACTTTCTGGAGATAAACAGTTTTTACCTGCTCTGGCGAAATACTGTGTAATGGCAGGTCTAACAGGTCAACTAAGAGAACCTCGCATTTATTTCTGATATCCACTAAATAACGCTGACCTGATCGCCTCTCGGCAATAAACCCATCTGGCAGGCATTCATCACTTTCATCAACCGGTGTTCCGTAGATCATATCTTTAAATGAGCGCCTTGCCTCTATCAGGACTTGATTATCAGCCTGTTTTGCAGCTTCTTTTTGAGCTATTACTTGAGGGTCCCGGCCCTCCTGAATTTCCAAAAATAAGCTATCAACCTTCTGCCGTAGTTCTGAAATGGTGATCTCAGCATTACGAGCTTCGCCAACCTTCATTATCTGGCGCTTATACATACGACTCTTATATTCACCACGAACTCGAATACGAGCATACATACAAAAAACACTATCAATATAGGAACGTCCAGGCCTAACTCGAACAGCCAGGTGACTATCAGCATCATAAATATAGGTTTCTTTGGTAAACTCTCCTCGATTAATACGATTCTCAATGGCTTTCAGATTCGGTTTATTGAACTTGATTCGGTTGTCAGATATAGCTCCCATAAGATCTCCTTTTGTTCATCCTCACCGGCAAAATCTGGGATGCAAATGGGATGCAAATGAAAGTAATTTTTGCATCCCAAGAGAAATCTTGAGTAACACCAGAATTGCCTACCGCAGACAGAATATAGATACAAAGCCTTTTATATCAACAACATAGAGAGCTTTAATCTACTTCGCGGAACGTTATTCAACGTCGAGAAATGAGTATAAAGAGTGAATTCAAAATCCCCCGCCCTTAAA
>DDNV01000032.1:21776-24580 GCA_002341315.1 Cellvibrionales bacterium UBA2511 | reverse complement strand
GTGCCGGTTCGAGTCCGGCCTCTGGTACCACTTAAAAATCACAGGGTTAAAATACCTCAACCCTGATTTATCCCTCCGAAAATTCCCCATCCCTACAAAAAACCCTCTTATATACTCAAGGGTAGATATTTCAGTATCCCAAGCTGATCCAAGGCAATATATCGTGAGGTTGCCAAATTCAACGCGCGACTTATACTCGAGCGACGCTCATTATCCAGACAGTCGCCCGGAAAATAATCACAAAAACAGCCAGTTGGTGCCAATTGTACTCGGCCATTACGTCGAACGTGGCGTCGGTGAGCTCGACCTCGAAAAACTCCCGCAGTTGATCGAGCTGAAATATCACAGCATCCGCGATGCGGTAGACGAACTGGGTGAGGTAAAAAATATTCGGGATGTGTTTGTTGGATTTCAACGGGATTTATACTGATAACAATTTCACTCAACCCTATTTGGGCTAACGGGGCGCTCGTTTGCGCCGCAAGGATCATGGCGTTGCACGGCCCCGAATGATAAAGAACGACTATGCGGAGTTTCACAGTAAAGTTGATATCGATATCAAGTCATTGAAACGGAGACCGCGCAGTGTTTGAAGTTATCACCATCAGTTTCGCCTTCTTTTTCGGTCTGGCCGTCCGTCAGGTTGGCTTGCCGCCCCTGGTTGGCTTTCTGGCAGCGGGGTTTGCCATCAATATCTTTGGCCCACCGCTTGGCCTGCCCACATACACCGGGGAAACGCTGCACCATGTGGCGCATCTGGGCGTTCTGATGCTGCTTTTCACTGTCGGGCTGAAGCTCAAGCTGGAGCAGATCGCGCAGCCGCAGGTAGTGGGCGGGGCACTGTTGCATTTCGCGATTTCCGTCGCTGTCTTCCTGCCGGCGTTGAAACTGTTCATGGGGCTGGACTGGAACAGCGCACTTTTGCTGGCGATCGCGCTGTCGTTTTCGTCAACCGTGCTGGCCGCGAAACTGCTGGAAACCAAGCGCGAGCTGGGCGCCTTTCACGGTCGCACCGCCATCGGCATCCTGATCGTTCAGGACATCATCGCGCTGGTGGTGCTGGCGGTCTGGTCGGGCCAGATACCGAATATCTGGGCGCTTCTGGTGTTTGCTTTACCGCTACTCCGCCCGGTACTGCATAAATTACTGGATTTCGCAGGCCATGATGAACTGCTGGTGCTGATGGGCATGATGCTGTCGCTGGTAATCGGCGGCATGGGATTTGAGGCAATGGGTCTTTCATCGGAAATCGGCGCGCTGGTGATGGGTGTGCTGCTGTCCACCCACAGCCGCGCAAAGGAATTGGGCGAATCGCTCTGGTCGCTCAAGGAAATTTTCCTTGTCGGGTTTTTCCTGCAAATCGGGTTGACCGGCCTGCCGGATTGGGACGCGATGGTCTTTGCCGTGGCCGTTGGCATCGCGCTTGCGCTCAAGGGGGCGTTGTTCTTCGCACTGATGGTGATGTTCAAGTTGCGCGCACGCAGCGCATTCCTGACCGCGCTTAGTCTGACCGCATATTCCGAATTCGGGTTGATCGTGGCGGCGGGCGTATTGCCCGAATATCTTGTGCCACTGGCCATTGCCGTATCGATTTCTTTCGTGATCTCGGCGCCGCTCAATCGCTTCGCACATCCGCTGTACGAACAGTACGAAACCAACCTGCGCCGATATGAACGCGATACTATTCACCCTGACGAGCAACCAAAGGAAATGGGCGACGCCGATGTACTGATTTTTGGCATGGGCCGGACCGGCAGCGCCGCTTACCACCAGATCGAACAAGATGGATTCAAGCCACTGGGCCTTGATGCTGACACCTACACCGCCAAAGCGCACCAAGAGGCGGGACGCAACGTGATGTTCGCCGATGCAGAAGACAGCAATTTCTGGCGCAGTTGCCATTTTGGACAGATCAAGGCGGCAATCCTGGCCATGGATGATCTTGAGGCCAAGCTGATAGCCGCCCGGTCCCTGCGCCAGCGCGGTTTCACCGGGCCTATCGTCTCACATGCCCTGCATGACTCGCATCAGGAGCAGATCCGCGAGGCGGGTGCAAACTACACCTATTTGACGATGAATCAAGCCGGGATCAGCCTGGCAGAGCATACAGCAGAGGCAATGCGCAAGGGCGAAACTGGCTGATATGGCAAGAATAAGTAGGACTAGGCAGAACTTCCCGAAAGGAACCAGACATGCCAAAACTTCTTAGCAAAGCCCTACAAAAACGATTCCAATATTGAATGTCGTACAGCGTATCTACGTGGTATAAAACCGTTAACTACTAAAAGGAGTTTTTGCTTTATGGAAAATAAAGAATACGCAGGTTTCTGGATTAGATTTGGCGCACTGCTCATTGATTTAGTGATCATGATGATTGTTTTATATGTGCCATTAAGCCTTATTTACGGTGAAGAATATTGGGTAGGGGATAAGCTCATATACGGCTTCTGGGATGTCATGCTTGGCTATGTTGTACCATTTGTCGCGACAATATGGTTTTGGCTACATTATCTCGGCACGCCCGGCAAAATGGCCATGAAATTACAAATCGTCGATGCATCCACCGGTGGAACAATGCGTACGGGTCAGGCCATCGGTAGATACTTTGCGTACATCATATCCGCTGTTCCACTATGCCTTGGGTTTATTTGGGTGGGCGTAGACCAGCGCAAACAGGGCTGGCACGACAAACTGGCTGGCACCGTCGTTATCCGCAATACAGGCAAAGAATCCGTTCAGTTTGAAGACAGCATTTAACGCTGGAACTCGCTGCTGCCCGGTCTGTTTTGGCAGTGTTAACTTAT
>DDNV01000032.1:17916-21676 GCA_002341315.1 Cellvibrionales bacterium UBA2511 | reverse complement strand
GGCAGTGTTAACTTATCCTTTTTTCGCTCCTGAGACGGAGAGCCCGATGAATCTGTTACGAGTTCTACTAGCTGCCTTATTGGCCACAGTTTTTTCTGGCTGTTCACAACAGACCGCAAATTCAGCAGCGGAAACAGCCGCCAGAGAAGAGCTGGCCCGCCGTAATATCCAGGTTACTCTGGCCGGTCTGGAACAGGCAACCACCAGACGGAACCATGACGGAGCTTATCTGTTCGAGGATGCGGGCTTTTTCGCAGACATCAGCGATGTCGATTTCCGAGACGCGCTGAAACACGCAAGCACCAGCGGCAACTACGGGCTTTATGTGATGTTGTCCCGTTACGGAGCTGACCAGGTCTTTCCAGCCGGTGAACTGGCCAGCTCCCTGAATCAGACGATCAAGAAAAACACTGTTCGAATGGCAGCTTTATTGATTACCCATGGGGCAAAACCGGGCAATGATTCGTTGTTTTTCGCGGCCTACCAGGATAACTACGATCTGGCAGCCCTGCTTCTGGCAAACGGCGGGACCTTTACGGCAGGCGAAAACAGTGGCGCTTTAAAGATGGCGGCGCGCCTCGGCAACCTGAAAGCCCTCCAAGCCTTCGTGGACAGCGGACAGGCTCGGCAAAGCCAGATTAACCAGGCAATTCTCTACGGAGCGTTGACGGAAAAAATCGACGTTGTGAAATACCTGGTGGATCAGGGCGTCGATATCAACCAGGGTGACAGTGACGGCTGCACAGCGTTGCACTACCTGTCGCAGGACGGGACGGTCGACATGATCAAATACATGGTAAACAACGGCGCCCGGATCAACGCTACCTGCCGGGGAGCTGAAACGCCGCTAAAGTGGGCCCACTACGGTGACAACACACAGGTCATTGAATACCTGGTCAGTGTCGGTGCGACGCAGAACTAGTCCCCGGCCTGAAATAAACGTGCGACGCACTCAGGCAAACTTTTCATCCAGATATTTAGAGACTTCTGACTCGATCATTCCTTTAAAGGCGCTCATCAATAGGCCGAGCGTCACATCCACTCTGACGGTTTTGTCATCAAAGCTCACTTTGGCATCAATACCGCTGTGTTTGTAATGAACCGTATCGCCCTCCCAGCAATAATCACCACCATGTTTGGCCTTCAGTTTTTGTCCCAGCTCTTCCGTCATGGTGCGAACCTGTTCTTTCTCCATGGTGTGATTGCGTTCCAACTGAATATGACTCATCTACCCCTCTCTTTTTTGTTTTTTGGCTGAACCTTGTTATTTGTCCGGACCCGGCCGAATGCAGGATTACTGACACTGCTTCTCGCGGAGCGAAAGCTCCGTGCAGGTTTCCATAAACTGCAATTGCTGTTCACCCAGATAAGGTGCCAATAGTGCCATAATCTGCAAAATGGCACCCTGAATGAACTGGTGCTGGTCTAGTGATTTTTTGCGAAGGTTCTGAAATTGAAACCAGTGAGTGAAGATCAGCATGATGTTGTCAGCCAGCTGATCTATACGGCTGGCAATCATCGTTCTATCCGCCAGCAGCCCTTCCTCCAGCAGGCTATCCAGCAACCCGTGTATCCACTGATACTGCTTTTCCACCAACTTGCCAAACCGCTTATCTATACCGCCATACTTGTGCAACAGGTCTGTGGTGTTACGGAAAAAAAAGCGGTAGTTGAAAATATGTTCCAGCATCACATACAGGTAGAGCCAGTGCTCCTCCAGGCTGGCTTCCGCGCTGCGAGAGTCCTGTAGCAAGGTTTCGATACCGGCCTCAAACTGCTCATAGAGCTCCGTAACCAGCTCCTCTTTTCCCTTGAAATGGTAATAGAGGTTACCGGGGCTGATTTCCAGCTCATTGGCAATATCCACTGCAGTGAGGTTGGTTTCGCCCTCGCGATTAAACAGATCCAGGCTTACCAACAGAATATGATCACGTCTTTTCATCAGCATTCCGACTGCGTTGCAAAATAAATTCCACTATTTCGTAAAAACCTGGTTTTTAGTATGCGTTTTCTAAAAATTATCACTAATGTGGCATGAAATTAAGCGTAAACACACGAATTCAACTGCTACCGGAGATATTACTATGGCAGAACTTAAAAACACTATCGACAAAACTGAAGAACTGGCACGCAAGATCTGGCTGGCCGGACTCGGCGCCTATGGTCACGGCCTCAACAACATTCATGACGGCTATGAAAAAATGAGCGATCAGACCCGTCGCTATTTTGACGACCTGGTTGCCCGTGGCACAAAAATTGAGTCAGATGCAAAATCCAGACTGGACAAAACCGGCGACAGATTCAAGGAAGCAGGCGACAAACTGAAAGCCAAGGGTGAAAAGCTCAAGAAGCAGGGCAAGAACCTACGCAAGGACGGCATCAATATGAATGTCAGCTCCAGAATCGACGAAATTCGTGAAAAAGTCTCATCCAAAATGGTGATGCCGACAATGCCATCCATGCCTTCGTTCTACAACAACGACGACAAACTGGCCGAGCTGAATGCCAAAGTGGACGAACTGATTCGCACCGTCAACAAGCTAACAGCCAAGTCAACATCAACTGCTACGCCAGCGGCAAAGCCTGCGGCGAAAAAGGCACCCGCTAAAAAAGCAGCTGCCAAGCCAGCTCCCGCGGCCAGCAAACCCGTCAGTGCTGAGACAAAACCAGCACCGACCACAACACCGAAAGCGGACAGCCCCACTACTGGCGCTTAATATTGTCTTACCCCCTTGCTCGCAAGAGCAACTAGTGCCCAAGGCCAATCCCATAGGCCTTATTGACAGGCTGCCCTTACCGGCAGCCTTTTTTTTGCTCCACCGATTGTCGGCGACAGAGAGCACGTGCGCAGGGAGGCGGGTTATGATGCCTCCGCCTGATCAGATGAGTTCCGAAAATTGATCCCAGTTATCGATGCCGAGTTGATAGTGTTTTGCTAGAATGCGACCGCCGAACATCAACGGTTAACCGACCTGAATTGATGATAATAGGCTCGCCAATAACCTAACTGACATAAGTGAAGTGCTCTTTGACAGCTCCCACACTCGCCACTCTCCCCTCCGCTAATCTGGCAAGACGCCTGATGGCAATGCTTTATGACAGTTTTTTACTACTGGGCATCAGTTTCGCCTATGGCGTTGTACTGCTACTGTTGCGCAGGCTGTTTGGTGACGACACCATGCAGGCACCACACAGCTCATTGCAATTATTGATCATGCTGGGATGGTGGTTTTTTTGTGGGCTGTTTTTTGTATGGTGCTGGCGTCGTTCGGGCCAAACCCTCGGCATGAAATCCTGGCGAATTCAGCTCATCGCTCAAAATGGGGATAGCCCCCCCTGGCAAGCCTGCTGGATACGTACGCTGTTAGCGCCGCTGTCCTTTGCCGTGTTCGGCATTGGTTATCTATGGTGCCTGGCGGACCGTAACGGCGACTGTCTGCATGATAAATGGAGCCATACCCGAACGGTTGTATTACCGAAACCACCGAAGCGGAGCAAAAGGAATCCAGCTGCCAACTGACACTGGGGAAGCACTCGCAACAGGGAGTCAGGCCGCCCTGCGCAGCAAGATCAACCCGATGGCAGCACACACCAGTGCCGGGATGACTACCGCCAGCAGCGGGGGGAAACCGAAGACCACGCTCGCGGGCCCCAGCAGGTCCTGAGCAGTACTAAACACCAGCCCAACCAGAACACCGGCAAAAATCCGGTAGCCCATCGTCACCTGCCTGAGCGGACCAAACACAAAGGAAATGGCAAT
>DDNV01000032.1:11670-17774 GCA_002341315.1 Cellvibrionales bacterium UBA2511 | reverse complement strand
ATAAAGACTCCGAATGGCCAGAGACTCCGGCGGGAGAATAATCAGATAGAGCAACTCCGGTGACAGCTTGCTATCCCAGAGACGTGTAGTGAATTCACCGGTTTCCACTTTGTTATCCAGGAAACGGGTGATGACGCCCCGCTCCTCCAGCCAATGATCGCCCTGATAAGTCGCCCGCTCGGAAAAGCTCGCTCTCTGGAGTCGGTGCTGATCATCAAATTCATAGCGGGTCACCCCGAACAAAACACCGCCTGGATACACAGCATTGAAATGCATGTATTCATTGCCTTCCTTGTTCCAGATACCAATATTGGTTTCCTGAGAGCTCTCCCCACCTTTCAGAACCATGCGCCGACTCTCGGCATATTGGTCCATATAAGGGACCACAAATTCACCCAGCAGCGCGCCCAAAAAAATCAGCAGCAGGATCGGCCGGCTCACAAACCAGACAATACGCAACAGAGAAACCCCGGCCGATCGCATCACCACCAATTCAGAATTATTGGCCAAAACACCGAGACCAACCAAGCATCCAATCAGGGATGCCATCGGAATATGCTCGTAAATGCGGGCTGGAAGGGTCAACGCAACATAGATAACCACTTGAAAAAATGTATATTTGTTACCAATATCATCCACTCCGTCGATGACAGCGCCCACTGCATCCAGCGTCACGATAACCAGCAGGACCATGGCAATCGCCGACAAAACTGATGCCATAACATAAGAGGACAGACGCCTCATCGACTGGTAGCCTGCATTTAATTTCATGACCGTATTCCCGCCGGTTTTCTGGCGACGCCTGACAGACGCGCAAACAGAGCGCTTACGGGAGACCAGTTAAACAGCAACACGGCAATACCCAGAAACAGGATATGGATTCCCCACATCAGCACGAGGGCCGCAGTGTTACCGTCCTCCACCAATCCTCTGGCACCGCTTAGGGAGACCAGGTAAACCATGTATAGGACGACTGCCGGCAGGGTCTTGGCAAATCGCCCCTGGCGGGGATCTGTCTTACTGAGAGGAACCGCCAGTAGTGCCACCACCAGAACCAGCACCGGCACAGACAGGCGCCAGTGAAGGGTGGCGACGTGGGACGGAAGCGTCGAACTCATCAAAGCGCCAGTTGCCAGCGTATCCACCTTGTCCCTGCTCCTCGATTCTTCTGGCTTGCTCAACCGCTGACCATATTCCTCAAACCGGGTGATTTGATAATCGGCATTGCCCGGCACACCTTCAATTCTGTAGCCGTCCTCAAGCACCAGAAAATTTGCCTCTTTCGGGTCCGGGCTCACACGGACGTGCCCGGTGGGCGCAACCACCAATACCAGCTGTTTACCCTCGACGGCATCGGGATTGTTTTCCGCCAGAAATACGTCCCGCATTTCTTTCTGTTTGGTCACCTCTTCGGTGTAGGTGACACCCCGGCCACCCTGCAGTGGATGAAAGTGCCCTGCAATCAGGCCATCCAGCTCGCCGCGCTCCTTTTGGGCAAGTAACAGAGCTTCGGCTTTTTGCATCCCGGAGGGACTGACATCCAGACTCAGCCAGGCAACAATAGCCGCGACGAACACCGCTGGAATCATGGTATAAACTACCAACCTGCGCACGCTCATACCACAGGCTCTCATCACCGTCATTTCACTCTGCACATAAAGCCGACCGTAACTGAGCAATATGCCAAGAAAGAAAGCCAGCGGCAGAATCAATTCGAGGAAGCCCGGCAGGCGGTAACCGATAATGGCCAACAGCACGCCGGCATCCATTTCACCCGCTGCCGCTCTGGCCAAATACTTCACAAACCGGCCACTGGCAACCAGGATCAACAAAACCCCACTGACAGCAAATGTAGAAATCAGTAGATCCTTGGCAATGTAGCGAAATATCAGCAAGTGTGGGTTCCTGTTATGCTCGGCGGACTAGCATTGGAGTTGTTCATCCAATTATCCAGAATTACACTGCTATTGTCTCGCACTCCCTACCCCTCAATGGAGATATCATGGAATTTAATACCTTTGTCGGTCAGCTCACCACCCGCAAAACCGAGTGTCTCGTGGTTGCCTATGGCCCGCAGGGGCTCGACTGCCCTGACCTCCAACAGATTGACCAGGCTATGGAGGGATTGATAGCGCGACTGATCAAAAGAGGCGACATCAAATATGCCGATGGCGCCATGCAGCTGATCAATGAGCCCAGGGGCCTGGCGGCTGAACGCCTGCTCATCTTCAGTGCTGGCAAAGAAGCACTCAATGAGCAAACCTGCCTCAACGCCTTGTCCGCTCTGGCCGGCCAATTGACCAAGTTGCCGATCAAATCGGCTTCCATCTCACTCGAAGGTATCGCCGTAACCGGTCGCGAGCGCCCCTGGCTAGCTCAGCAACTGGCCCGCAAACTGGGGGAAGCGGCCTATCTGTTCAACCCGTTCAAGTCCAGGGAAAAGAAGCCTGCGACCCTGGGCAAGGTGTCCCTGGCATGCCCATCCAGACAGGGAATAGGCCCGGTGAAACAGGCTCTGCTCCTCGGCAGTGCCATCGCCAACGGTGTCAACCGCAGCCGGGAACTGGGCGACTTGCCCGGCAACATCTGCACGCCCAGCTACCTTTCCAGTCAGGCCAGGGAGCTGGCGGGGCAATATCCCAACCTTGACTGCAAGGTCCTCAGCGAAAAACAGATGGAAGTACTCGGCATGGGTTCGCTGTTATCGGTGACTGCGGGCACTGAGCAGCCAGCGAAAATGATTGTGCTGGAATACAAGGGGGGCAAAACCCGCGGCAAACCAATTGTACTGGTGGGCAAGGGGGTAACTTTCGATTCCGGTGGCATCAGCCTCAAACCGGGGGCCGGCATGGATGAAATGAAATACGATATGTGCGGTGCCGCCAGCGTTCTTGGCACACTGTCGGCAATTGCCGAGTATAAGCTCCCCCTGAATGTCACAGGCATTATCCCGGCAGTCGAGAACATGCCCAGTGGCAGCGCCACCAGGCCGGGTGATGTGGTCACCAGCATGTCCGGACAAACCATTGAGGTGCTCAATACCGATGCCGAGGGCCGCCTGATTCTCTGCGATGCGCTCACCTACGCCGGGCGCTACAAACCCTCCTTCGTGATTGATATTGCGACACTGACCGGCGCCTGTGTCATGGCACTGGGCAGTCATGCCAGCGGTCTGCTGAGCAATGATGATACTCTGGCACAGGCACTGGAAAACGCTGGCCAGACCAGCGGTGACCGGGTTTGGCGACTCCCCCTGTGGAATGAATACGACAAACAGCTGAAAAGTAATTTTGCCGACATGGCGAATATCGGTGGACGGGAAGCGGGCACCATAACGGCGGCCTGTTTTCTGGGACGGTTTACCAAAAATTATCGCTGGGCGCATCTGGATATAGCCGGTACAGCCTGGAATAGCGGCACCAACAAGGGTGCTACCGGTCGCCCCGTTCCCCTGCTGGTGGAATTTCTGGCTGAACAGGTCAGCCAATGACCAGTATCAACTTTTACAAAATTAATGGCGGTTTCCATGAGTCGCTGATGCTGGCCTGCCAGTTGACGGAAAAAGCTTTTCAGCAGGACCTGCAGGTATTGCTTCACACGGGTAACGAGGACGTTTCCCGGCAACTCGACGACCTGCTCTGGTCGTTCCGGCCGACCGCCTTTCTGCCCCACGCCATCGAATCAACGCCGGTCTCAGCCATCGTCATCAATCACGATGATGACCCGGGTGAGCACCACGGGTTACTGATCAACCTGGCGAAAGAGACGCCGGGATGGTTTTCGCGCTTTGAGAAAGCCATTGAGATCGTCTACGATGACCAGCAAGTGATAGAACTGAAACGGGAGCGTTTCAGCTTTTATAAACACCGCGGTTATCCGCTAAACTTTCACGATCTGAGCAACAAAAAATAGTGTTGATCATCAGAAATACGGATCACCTTGCTGGCGGCCAGAGGTAGGCGCCATGAATCACGAGTCCAAAGACCCGCGCAAGACATTGATCGAAGAACTCGATCAATTGCGTTATACCCTCCACGACAGTCCTGAGGTGCAGCAGAATATTCCCATGCTAGATGAGGCCTTCGGCGACCTTGACGATCCGTTCGAGCTGGATATCCCGATTCTCACTGAGCCATTACTAGAAGGTGAACAAAAGCCACCTGAAGCGTCCAGCCACCCGGCTACTTTTCAAAGCGCCCAAACCCCGCTGCCGACAACGGCCAAGCCTGCCGCTCAACCGATGTACTCGGCCCCTGCATCAGCCAGCACGGAGCTGGAGGATTTGCTGGATGAACTGATTGCAGAATACCTGCCCGTCCTGGAGCGCCAGCTACGCGAAAAACTGCGCCTGGCACTCAGCTCCGATTCCCCGGAAGGTGACGAAAACCACGTCGACGCAGGCTAGCTGGCCCTTTATAATCCCCGCCTTTACGTTTATTTGCCCCGCAATATCCGCCATGGGGTGTCATGTTCTGCCAAAAACCCCTACGAGAGCGCATGGAAAAGACCTACAGTCCCCAAGATATTGAATCCAAGTGGTACCAGACCTGGGAGCAGCAGGGTTATTTCAAACCCGGCTCAGATCCCCAGGCAGATCCCTACTGCATCATGATTCCGCCTCCGAATGTCACTGGCAGCCTGCATATGGGTCACGGCTTTCAGGAAGCCATCATGGATGGCCTGATTCGCTATCACCGCATGCTGGGCAACAATACGCTCTGGCAAGTGGGGACCGATCACGCGGGCATTGCCACCCAAATGGTCGTGGAGCGTCTGCTGGAGGCCGAAGGTGTCTCCCGGCACGATTTGGGCCGCGAAAAATTCATCGAAAAAGTCTGGGAATGGAAAGCCCAGTCCGGCGGCAACATCACCCGACAGCTCCGCCGCCTAGGGGCATCCCCTGACTGGTCCCGGGAACGTTTCACCATGGATGACGGCTTCTACAAAGCCGTTCAGGAAGTTTTCATTCGTCTCTACGAGGACGGCCTGATCTACCGCGGCAAGCGGCTGGTGAACTGGGACCCGGCACTGCACACCGCCATCTCCGACCTGGAAGTGATTGCCGAAGAGGAAAACGGTCACCTCTGGCACTTCAAATACCCGCTGACCGACGGCAGTGGTTTTCTGATTGTCGCCACTACCCGCCCGGAAACCATGCTGGGTGACACCGCCGTGGCAGTGAATCCCGACGATGAACGCTATACCCACCTTCTCGGCAAAACCGTCACCCTGCCCCTAGCGAATCGCGAAATCCCGATTATTGCCGACGACTATGTTGAACGCGAATTCGGCACCGGCTGTGTCAAAATCACCCCGGCCCACGATTTCAACGACTACGCAGTCGGCCAGCGCCACGACCTGCCAACCATCAATATCTTTAACCACGATGCCCAGCTCAACGACCAGGTGCCGGAAGCCTATCGCGGCCTCGACCGCTTTGAGGCCCGCAAGCGCATCGTCGCTGACCTGGAGGCTCTCGGACTACTGGAAAAGGTCGATGACCACAAACTGAAAGTACCCCGGGGCGACCGCTCCGGGGTGGTGATCGAACCCTACCTCACCGACCAGTGGTACGTAAAAGCCGCACCATTGGCGGAAAAGGCCATTGATGCCGTGGAAGGCGGCAGTATCCAGTTCGTGCCCAAACAGTACGAGAACATGTACTTCTCCTGGATGCGCGATATTCAGGACTGGTGCATTTCCCGGCAATTGTGGTGGGGCCACCGCATTCCCGCCTGGTATGACGATCAGGGCAATGTTTACGTGGGCCGCAGCGAAGAAGACGTGCGCGAACGTCACAATCTCGGCGAGACTGTCCTGAAACAGGACGAGGATGTACTGGACACCTGGTTCTCTTCCGGCCTGTGGACCTTTGGCACCCTGGGCTGGCCCAATGCCGATAACGACCCGAATGTCGCCGAACTCCTGAGGACTTTCCACCCCAGCAGTGTGCTGGTCACCGGCTTCGACATCATCTTCTTCTGGGTGGCCAGAATGATCATGATGACCCTGTATTTCATGAAGGAAGTACCGTTTCACACGGTCTATGTGCACGGTCTGGTGCGCGACAGCCACGGCCAGAAAATGTCCAAGTCCAAGGGCAA
>DDNV01000032.1:8960-11523 GCA_002341315.1 Cellvibrionales bacterium UBA2511 | reverse complement strand
CAGAAGATGTCCAAGTCCAAGGGCAACGTGCTCGACCCCATCGACCTGATCGACGGCATTGACCTTGAATCGCTGGTGAAGAAGCGCACGGCCGGGCTGATGCGCCCGAAAGACGCCGCCAAGATCGAAAAACAGACCCGCAAGGAATTCCCGGACGGCATCGCCCCCTACGGCACAGACGCCCTGCGCTTCACCTACTATTCGTTGGCCTCCACCGGGCGGGATATCAATTTCGATGTGGGCCGGATTGAAGGCTTCCGCAATTTCTGCAATAAAATGTGGAATGCCGCCCGCTATGTACTGATGAATACCGAGGATCAGGACAACAGCACTGACTATCAGCTGAGCCTGGCGGATCGCTGGATCATCGGTCGCTTGCAGCAGGCCGAGAAGGCCGTTACAGAGGCCATCGACCATTACCGGCTCGATCTGGCGTCACAGGCTGTCTACGAATTTTTCTGGAACGAGTACTGCGACTGGTATCTGGAACTATCGAAGCCGGTATTGTGGGACGACGACGCTGCGCCGGCCCTGAAAAAAGGCACCCGTCGCACTTTGGTGAGGGTACTGGAAGCCACCTTGCGGCTGGCTCACCCGCTGATGCCTTTCATTACCGAAGAAATCTGGCAGCAAATCAAAGGGCTGGCAGGCGCCAAAGGCGACACCATCATGCTGCAGCCCTATCCCGAAGCCGACCACAGTCGCATCGACGAAACTGCCATCGCAGATATCGAATGGCTGAAGAGGGTAATCATCGGTATCCGCAACATCCGCGGTGAAATGAATATCACACCGGCAAAACATCTGCCCATTTATTTCAACAATGGTGGCACCGATGACTTGCGCAAATTAAACGACAACCGCCAGTTTCTCGCCAAATTGGCAAATCTCGAATCCATCACCTGGCTGGAGCCGGGGGAGGAGGCACCCATGTCGGCCACCGCGTTAGTGGGCAGCATGGAAATTCTGGTACCCATGGCAGGGCTGATCGATAAGGACGCCGAACTCACGAGACTCAACAAGGAAATTGACAAACTGCAGAGGGAACTGGAAAAAGTACAGAATAAACTTGGCAATGAAAACTTCGTCGGCAAAGCACCCGCCGAGGTCGTTGCCAAAGAGCGGGAAAGAATGGCGGACATGGAAGCCACGCTGGGTAAACTCTCACAGCAGTGCACCACCATCAAAGCACTCTGAAGCCCTCTACCCTCAACTGTTGCCTCAGGTATTCACCGGATCAGTGGCCACCACCGGTGAATCCTGACGGGTTTCACTTTCCATGTTCGATGACAGCCGGTTCGCCATGACCACACTGTTTTTTCCCCGACGCTTGGCCTCATACATGGCAGTATCCGCAGATTTCAATAAAGCGGATAAAGGGACATCCTGTTGCTGGGCAGCCACACCAAGACTCATGGTCAACTCAATCGACTTGCCGTCCACCAGAATTTTACTGGTCGCCACGCAGTCACGAACCTTCTCTGCCAGCACTTCGGCACCCCCGGCATCAGTATCTGCCAGCAACAACAAAAACTCCTCACCACCCCAGCGAGCGGCGAGATCATCTGCCCGAGCCAAACTACTGATAAGTTTACCCACGGTCGACAACACCCGATCCCCGACGTCATGGCCATACCGGTCATTAATCTGCTTGAAATCGTCCATATCGCCAAGAATCACGGCATAACTGCCCTCTCCCTGGCTGCTGCGTTGCTCCTGCTTGCCCAGATACTCCCTCAGGCCTCGTCGGTTGGCCAGGCCGGTCAATTCATCCGTACAGGCCTGTATATCAAGCTCCCGCCAGGTGGCCTGCAATCTTTGTCGGGTCTGGTGACGGATATACTCCACTGAAAAGGAAATCCAGGCCAGTATCAGGTAGGCAGCCCAGAACCGAAACAGAATCGCTGTCGAATGGGGAGACGAATAGAATGTGGATGGCCTAAACAGCAGCCATGTGGTGCCACTGATCAGAAGCAACACCAGAATTGAACCCCGCTGGTAGCCGAGCAGGTGAAAAAACAGCGGTAACATCACCAGACACCAGAGCAGTCCGGACCACTCTACGTCTTCAACCAATAACCAGAAAAAATGTAAAAAGACCATGATAATCAGGGTCAACCGGAGTATGACGACGGTCAGCCGAACACTGGTGCCGCCTTTGTTGAGCAACAGGATATAGAAGAAGGTGATGATCAATCCGGCTGCCAGGGTAACCAGATTTGTCCAGACCGGACCCAGGTCTACATAGATGTCCCAGAGCGACAGGGCCGTCATCACCAGTCCGCCGGTGAGCATCAGAATACCGATAATTACTGACTGCCACTGGGCTTCCGCGACGGCCGCAGCACGCTGCGGGGCGCGATTGGTTTTATCGCACCAGTCCAGCTTTTCTCGATAGCCTGACTTCCCCGCCATAACCCGTTGCTCTCCTTGAACATACACCCATTTAAAAAAACGGATGTCACGGTATTATTGATCGCACTCAAAACACTTCCGACTATTGATATGATAGCGGTTTATTCAAAGTGTCATTCACGCTCACCCCCGCTGGCAACGTCTCCTT
>DDNV01000032.1:980-8850 GCA_002341315.1 Cellvibrionales bacterium UBA2511 | reverse complement strand
CCCCGCTGGCAACGTCTCCTGGGGGTCGTACACTGGCAAGGGTGACGCAAGGAACCCGAAAACTACTCAGGACGCATATGAGGGAACAGTAACACATCCCTGATCGAAGGCGAGTCTGTGAGCAGCATCACCAGACGATCAATACCGATTCCTTCACCAGCAGTGGGTGGCAGACCGTACTCGAGTGCACGAATATAATCTGCATCATAATGCATTGCCTCGTCATCCCCAGCCTCTTTTTCTGCCACTTGGGCACGAAAACGCGCCGCCTGGTCTTCTGCATCGTTCAGCTCGGAAAAACCATTGGCGATCTCACGACCGCCGACGAAAAATTCAAAACGCTCGGTGACAAAGGGGTTCCGGTCACTGCGACGGGCCAGTGGCGACACCTCGGTGGGATACTCGGTGATAAAGGTCGGCTGATCGAGGCGGTGCTCCACGGTCTTCTCGAAAATCTCGATTTGCACCTTGCCCAGTCCCCAGCTGTCCTTGAGGGGAATATCGAGATGCTCAGCGAGCTCCCTGGCGCCTTCCGGGTCGGAGAGTGCCGCCGCACTGACATCCGGATTGAAGTGAAGAATGGCATCAAATACCGACAGGCGACGGAAAGGCTTGGCAAAGTCGTAACGGGTTTCCTGCAACACCTCGCCCTCTGCATTTTTGACCGTACTGACAACTTCACAGCCACCGAGCACCTCGACAGCCAGACTGCGCAGCATATCTTCGGTCAGATCCATGAGATCGTGATAATCCGCATAGGCCTGATAGAACTCCAGCATCGTGAATTCAGGGTTGTGACGGGTCGAGAGCCCCTCGTTGCGGAAGTTGCGATTAATCTCGTAAACCCGCTCAAAACCGCCAACCACCAGCCGTTTGAGATACAACTCGGGAGCGATCCGCAGATACATATCAATGTCGAGCGCATTGTGGTGTGTGACAAACGGTTTGGCCGTAGCACCGCCGGGAATCACCTGCAGCATGGGGGTTTCCACCTCCATAAACGCCCGGTTGTTGAGGTAGCGACGAATAAAATCAATCACGCTCGAGCGGATGCGGAACAGTTCGCGGATCTCCGGATTGACGATCAGATCCACATAGCGCTGGCGATAACGCAGCTCCTGGTCGGCGAGACCATGGTACTTGTCAGGCAGTGGTCGCAACGCCTTCGTCAGCAACTGGAATTGTTCCATATTGACGTAAAGATCGCCCTTGCCCGACTTGTGCAGCACACCGGTGATTCCGACGATATCGCCCAGATCGAGACGCTTGGCAAAACTGCGTGCCTCCTTGCTGACGTAAAGCTGGATGGTTCCCGAGGCATCCTGCAACACCATAAAAGCACCGCGATTGCGGATGACGCGTCCGGCCACACTGACCTGAAACTGGAGGGACTCAAGGGCTTCCTTGGACTCTTCACCGTAGTCAGCCTGTAACGATGCCGCCTGATTCCCCGGACGAAAATCATTGGGGAATGGAGTGCCACCGGCAGACTCGGCCTCAGAGCGGATAGTGGCCAGCTTGGCGCGACGCTCGGTGATCAACCTGTTTTCTTCTGCTTGGTCGGTGGTGTTTTTGGGTGTATCAGTCATGAAATCTACCACATGGGTTGGGCCGGACCGGGACAGGTGCGGTTATCACAGACCGGCTTTGAGTGAGGCTTCAATGAAGCGATCCAGATCACCATCCAGAACGGCCTGGCAATTACTGGTCTGGACGTTAGTGCGCAAATCCTTGATACGCTGGTCATCGAGAACATAGGAGCGAATCTGGCTGCCCCAGCCGATATCCGACTTGCTATCCTCCAGGGCCTGAGCGGCCTCGCTGCGTTTCAGCATTTCCCGCTCATACAACCTGGCGCGCAACATTTTCCAACACTTGTCCCGGTTCTGGTGCTGGGATCGCTCGCTCTGACAGGACACCACCACACCGGTCGGTTCGTGGGTCAGGCGCACTGCCGAATCGGTCTTGTTAATGTGCTGACCACCGGCGCCGCTGGCCCGATAGGTATCCGTCCGGACATCGGCAGGATTGATATCAATTTCCACATCATCGTCGATTTCGGGAGAAACAAACACCGAGCTGAACGAGGTATGACGGCGATTGCCTGAATCAAACGGTGACTTACGCACCAACCGATGCACGCCCGTCTCCGTGCGAAGCCAACCGAAAGCGTATTCACCTTCAAAAAGAATCGTTGCACTCTTGATACCGGCCACTTCGCCAGCAGAACATTCCTCGAGCGTGGTTTTAAAGCCCTTTTCATCGCCCCAGCGCAAATACATACGCAACAGCATTTCCGCCCAATCCTGCGCTTCGGTTCCGCCGGAACCGGCCTGAATATCCAGAAAGGCATTATTGGGATCCATTTCACCCGAAAACATCCGGCGAAATTCCAGCTTTTCCAGCTGCGCGGTGAGCTGCTCCACTTCGGATTCAATATCCGCCACAGCGCCGGCATCGTCCTCCTCTACTGCCATATCGAGCAGGTCTTTGGCATCGGCAATACCGCTGTCCAGTGTTTCGATGGTTGTCACAATAAGTTCCAGTGACGAGCGCTCGCGCCCCAGTTGCTGAGCCCGGTCGGGATCATTCCATACATCGGCAGCGCCAAGCTCCAGCTCGACCTCGGTCAGGCGATCTTTCTTGTTGGCAAAGTCAAAGATACCCCCTAAGCACGTCTGTGCGTACCTGAAGATCCTCGAGAGCGTGACGAAGTGGACTGATTTCCATGAATAATGGCCAAGAGTGTGAGAAAAAAACGAGGCCGGATTCTAACGGATTCCGGCCCTGTTCTCCAGAGATGCGTCCGCTTGCCTTATCTGGCTGCCTCACAGAGGCGATCCATAATCGACTTGCCTGCGTACAAAGCTGCAAGAATGACAATTTTGTCACTTACTGGATGGCGGCAAGCGACCCTCCGGGGTTACTTATATCAATAGGTTACTTATAAAAATGCCCATAACAATAAAGTGGAGGCGCTCCTTGAAAATCCCGACTCTGACGCTTGTTGTACTAACCGGATTTATCGCATTGCCCGCATTGTCGGACACTCACGGCTGGCAGCACATTGGTGCACTGCCACCTATCCAGCGCGAAGTGCATGACACCTGGAAAATCCAGCTAAGCCGTGATGAAGGCAACCATCATGCGCCCGATAATAGAGCTATTGCAGAGGATTTCTTCTTCGCCGTGCAATGGTCCATCCTGTGGGAAGTCGCCTCCCTTTGGGCCACCCCCGGCGACGAGGGGGCACCCCGGCCTGTGCTGTTCATCCAGTACGGTGAAGGACCCTCACCGCACAAACAGCAGGCGACACAGGCAGAAGAGCACGAAAGTTACCTCGGTGCCAAAATGCTGCTTTAACGGTTTCAGATATCGAGATTACCCAGCACCTGCAACGGCGGCCGGCGCACCGCCTTGCGCGTGTAGAGCACACCGAGCACCCCAATCAGCAGCGCCCCGGTCAGGGGACCCCAAAACCACAGTTCGACATGGAGCCCGAAAGGCGCCTCGAACATACGCCGTTGTAACAGGAACAATGCCAATTCTGCACCAACGGCGGCCAGCAACCCGGCCAGCGCACCCAGCGCACCGAACTCCACCGACTGCACCATCAATATGCGCCGGGCCGTGCTGCCCAGTGTTCGCAGAATGGCGCTTTCCTGCAGCCGTTCGGCCATCGACAGTTTCACTGCAGCCAGCATAACCAGCACTCCACAGCCAAGAATCAGCAGCGTCATCAACTCCAGCCCATGGGTCACCTGGGTCACCATGGAGCGAATCCGTTCAATCACCATATCCAGTTCAATCACCAATACCGTGGGATATTGACTGAGCAGTGTATTGACGAACGGTTTCTGTTCCGGTGGCAAATACAGGCTGGTCATGAAAATTCGCGGATACTTTTCCAGATACCCATCGGGAAACAGCACGTAAAAATTGGGGGTCATGGTGTCCCAGTTGAGGCTGCGGATACTGGTAATCACCCCATCGAAGGTAAGCCCGCCCACACTGAAGGTGAGACGACTGCCCAGCGTCACCCCGATTTCACTGGCCAGATCCTCTTCAATCGATACCGGTGCCACATTCTCGCCATGACGTTCAGCGAAGTGGGTCAGCTCTTCCCACCACTGCCCTTCTTCCACCCTGTTGCCTTCGGGCAACTGATCGGCCCAACTCAGATTCAATTCACGGCGCAGGGCATTATTCTGCTCCACCAGCTCATCGGAAGGCGGCTGACCATCAATCAGCGTTATCCGCCCGCGAACCATGGCATACCAGCCCACCGAACTGAGCTGGTTATCTGCCAACAGACGTTTCACACCATCCAGTTCGTGTGGAGCCACATTGACCAGAAAGTGATTGGGCGCATCTTCGGCCAGTTGCCAGCGCCACTGCTCCATCAGGGTGGTACGCACCATCACCAGCGTCATCAGAATCGCCATGGCCCCGGCAAACCCGGTCAGCAACACCAGTGTTTGTCCACGGCGACGCCACAGGTTGGCCAGGGCCAGCCGCCATACACTGCCGGCCCGGTTACCCAATCGCCGGGCCAGATTCAATAACAGCCAGCCAGGGCCCATCACCGCCAGTGCTGTCACTGCCAGTCCCGCCAGAATTGCCAGCGTCAGGGCTACACTCTGGCTGTACCAGAGCAACATCAGCAGGATGACCAGCAAACCAATCACCAGTCGTTTCATCGCGCTTACCGGATGGACGGGCACATCCCGTCGCAACACCGCCAGCGGCGACAGGGACGGCAGATGCCAGAGAGCCGGCAGGGCAAAACCCACCAGACACAGCATGCCGGTCGCAAAACCCACCAGCCAGGGTCGCCAACCGGCCTGAGGCAGATTAACCGGTAGCAATTCGCGCACCAGAAAGACCAGTGATTCATGCACCAGCCAGCCTATCGCCAGCCCCATCAGGGAGCCCGCCAGCGCCAACCAGAAGGTCTGCTGCCAGTAAAGTGATCGCACACGGCGGGCAGACAGCCCCCAGCTTTTCAACAGCGCCACAGCCGCTGTTTGCCCGACAGCGTAATGGCGACTGGCCAGGGCCAGGGCAATACCGGCCAGGACAACACCCAGACTGCCAGCCAGGATCAGGAACCGCCGCCCCTGAATCAGCGTATCGGCAATACCCGCCTGCGCTTCATCGGGCGACAGAAGCCGGTCATGGCTGTTAAGTTGCGGCTCGAGCCAGGCGAGATAACTGGCCAGATTGCTGTCTTCACCCGCCAGCAACAAACGGTAATCGACTCGACTGCCGGGCTGGACCACCCCGGATGCGGCCAGATCCTGCCAGTTCATCAGCACCCGGGCACCAAACAGGGAGAAAGAGCCGCCGCGATCCGGTTCTTCGACAATGACTTTGGTGACGCGCAACGTGACTTCCCCCACCTCCAGCGAGCCGCCAAGTTCCATTTGCAGAATAGGCAGAAGACGGCTGTCCACCCAGACCTCACCTGCGGGTGGGCCGTGGTTTACCGACTCAAAAAACTCGGGGGCCGTTACAAAAGGGCGCTCGGCCAGTGTCAACAGGCCGCGTAGAGGGTAGCCGGACTGCACGGCTTTTACTGCGGCCAAATGGTTGTTTTCCCCGCTGTAGACCATGGAAGCAAACAGTGCCATCTGCACGGTTTCCAGGCTCTCATCATCCGCGCGTCCCAACCAGTCGTCCGGTATGGCACGGCTACTGCGAACCTGGGCATCCGCGGCCAGCAGGTGGCTGGACTCTTTAACCAATGCCTTCTCTACCCTGTCTGCCAGCAGGGCAACCGCAGTCACGACAACCACCGCCATGACCAGCGACCAGAAAATCAGGGCCAATTGACCGCCGCGCCAACTGCGCCACAACAGTTTCCAGGCCATCATTCCGCTGTACCCGACAACACCGCGTCGTTTTCCACCAACAGACCACCCTGCAGCGTCACACGCCGGTGACAACGGCTGGCCAGCATCGCCTCATGGGTCACCAGTACCAGTGTCGTACCCTCTTCACGGTTCAACTGGAACAACAAATCATTGATCGTCTTGCCAGTCACCGTATCGAGGTTACCGGTAGGCTCATCGGCAAACAGAATTCTGGGTCGACTGGCAAAGGCTCGCGCCAGCGCAACACGCTGCTGCTCACCACCGGACAGTTGGCGGGGATAATGGCTGAGCCTGGCGGTTAATCCAACGCGGTCGAGGTAACTGCGGGCAATTGCGGTGGCACTGCCATCACCGCGCAACTCCAATGGTAACGAGACGTTTTCCAGTGCCGTCAGACTGGGCAGCAAATGAAATGATTGAAAGACAAACCCCACATAGCGGGCACGCATGGCAGCCCGCCCCTCCTCGGTCATGGCCGTGATATCTTCGCCGTTCACCCTGACCACCCCGGCGCTGGGCGTATCCAGACCCGCCAGGATTCCCAGCAGCGTAGACTTGCCTGATCCGGAAGGTCCGATAATTGCCAGTGCCTCTCCGTCAATCACGGTCAGGTTAATATCGTCCAGAATTCGCAGAACACCCTCGGAAGTGGTCACTTCCTTGGTAATATGATTCGCTTCAATCATTGATCACTTCCATTTACCGACAAACGCCATACACTGTAACAGTTATCTGTCACCCTCAAATTTGTTGCCATGATCCGCTGCTGTATTGCCTTGATTTTATCGCTTGTGCTGCTCCCCGCCCACAGCGCCACCCTGTTGGTTCTGGGTGACAGCATCAGTGCCGGTTATGGTATTGATGCTGGCAAGGGCTGGGTGGACCTGATGCAACATCAACTCGGCGATGAACATCGGGTCATCAACGCCAGTATCAGCGGTGATACCACCGGTGGCGGCCTGTCCCGACTGGATACCCTGATTGACGAACACCAGCCAGATTTTGTGCTGATCGAACTGGGCGGTAACGATGGGCTGCGCGGTTACCCGATTCCGCGCATGGAGCAGAACCTGCGGGCCATGATCGACCTCAGCCGCGCCAATGATAGCCAGCCCATTCTGTTTGGCATGCAAATTCCACCCAATTATGGCAAGCGTTACAGCGATCAGTTCGCGAATGTTTTCCCGAAACTCGCCGCAGAGGAACAGGTACCACTGATTTCTTTCATGTTCGAAGAGATCGCCACAGATCAGACCCTGATTCAGGCGGACGGCATTCATCCGACTGAAACGGCACAACCGCTGATCGTCGAACACGCCATGCGGTTATTGCTGCCACTACTCAACGGCGAAGCGCCCTGCGACCCTTGAGCTCGCGCCCATATCCCATCACCTGAACTCTGTTAGAATCCCCCTCCCCAAACCACAGGCCAGCTGTTTCATGACTCTGATCCGGATCGACGATATTTCCATTGAATTTGGCGATGTGCCACTGCTGATTAATGCCCAGCTTACGGTGGAATCCGGTGAACGGATTTGTCTGATCGGCCGCAATGGCGCGGGAAAATCCACTCTTCTGAAAATTCTCACCGGACAGATCAAACCCGACCACGGCGAAATCCACTTCCGTCGCCACCTCCGCATCAGCCAATTGGAACAGGCCCTGCCGGGGGACCTGGAACGCAATGTTGCGGATGTTGTCCGGGAAGGTCTGGCCGATCAACAATCGCTGATCGACCGGTTTTACCACCAATCCCAACAGAGCCCTGACAAACAGGGAATGCAGGCGATGGAAGACTTGCAGGCCGAAATTGATGCCGGTGGTGGCTGGCAGGTGGACAAACAGGTGGAGACCATTATCAGTCAACTGGAATTGCCCGCCCACAAAACCCTGGCGGAATTATCCGGCGGCTGGCGCAGGCGGGTGGCACTGGGTAAAGCACTGGTGTCTAATCCTGACCTGCTGTTGCTCGATGAGCCCACCAACCACCTGGA
>DDNV01000032.1:491-863 GCA_002341315.1 Cellvibrionales bacterium UBA2511 | reverse complement strand
GCCCACCAACCACCTGGACATCAGCACGATTGAATGGCTGGAACACCGTGTTCGCAGCTTTCAGGGGTCCGTCATCTTCATCACCCACGACCGCAATTTTCTACAACGGCTGGCCACACGCATCGTCGAGATCGACCGGGGGCACCTGGTCAGCTGGCCCGGCAACTACCAGAATTACCTGACCCTCAAGGAGCAGGCCCTGGAAGAAGAAGAAAGCCGCAACGCTCTGTTTGACAAGAAACTGGCGGAAGAGGAAACCTGGATCCGCCAGGGCGTCAAGGCCCGCCGCACCCGCAATGAAGGCCGTGTCCGCTCCCTGCAGGCCATGCGCCAGAACCGCGCCCAGCGCGTCAATGTGCAGGGCAAGGCCAA
>DDNV01000032.1:0-311 GCA_002341315.1 Cellvibrionales bacterium UBA2511 | reverse complement strand
ATCACCGTTGAAACCGCCGAGAACTCCGGGCGCAAAGTGATCGAAGCGCGCAGCGTGTGCCATGGCTATGGCAATGAACAACTGATCAACAACTTCAAGATCAAAATCATGCGCGGTGACCGCATTGGTTTGATCGGCAACAATGGCGTCGGCAAGTCCACCCTGCTGAAAATCCTGCTCGGCCAGACAGAGCCCGATGAAGGCTCCGTCAAACTGGGCACCAATATTGAAATCGGCTACTTCGATCAAATCCGGCGGGAGCTGGATACCAGCAAAACCATTGCCGAGAACGTTGGTGATGGCAAAGAGTA
>DDNV01000089.1:24307-31549 GCA_002341315.1 Cellvibrionales bacterium UBA2511 | reverse complement strand
CGCTGGTATTTACTTCAGCAGGTGGCAGCCCTGTGATCAGACTGGTGGCTTGTAGAGCACAGGCAATACTGGCAGGCGGCAGTGAAGTCTCTGGCAGCGGCGCAAACTGCCTTGCAGAAAAATCCCTGTCATTCATCATCAGTATTGCCCCGACCTTGTCGGCAGTACTGATCAATCCTGCGACCGGGTTCGGGTCGCCACAGATCAGCGGCTTACCCGCACGAGCAATGGCCACTTTTTCAGCAGCTATCTGATTGAGATCGTTGCCCAGCCATTCCTGATGATCCAGCGCCACACTGGTGACAATCGCTATATCGGCATCAAGGATATTGACTGCATCAAGCCGTCCGCCCAAACCGACCTCGAGAATCGCAACATCCAGCTCCGCCCTGGCCATCAGCAACAAGGCAGCCAACGTACCAAATTCGAAATACGTCAGGCTCGTGCAGCCGCTGGCCCGCTCTATTTGTTCAAATGCTTCACAAATAGCCTCATCACTGACGCAATGACCATCAATCACTATCCGTTCGCGGTAGTTGATCAGATGGGGCGATGTATAGCAGGCCACACGATAACCCGCAGCTGTCAACAGCGCTTGAAGTGCAGCGACACAAGAGCCTTTGCCGTTGGTGCCGGCAATGGTGACGATGGTTTTTGCGGGCGAACGTCTGTCCGGCACATCCACCAGCCCCAACTCCCTGGCAACCAGACGAATGCGCTCCAGGCCAAGCTCAATTTCTTTGGGATGCCTGTTTTGTAACAGGGTCAGCCATTCACTCAGTGAGCGCTGGGGCATCGATATGATCAGGTTCTGGACAATGGGTAAACTTTGAGATGAGGGACGCCAGCGTATCCCGAAGCTCGGGGCGCGGAATGATTAAATCGATCGCTCCGTGCTCCAGCAGAAATTCTGCGCGCTGAAACCCCTTGGGCAAGCGCTGACGGATGGTCTGCTCAATGATATTGGGCCCGGCAAAACCTGCTCTTGCAGCAGGCTCGGCGGCATTGATATCGCCCAACAGTGCAAGACTGGCAGAAACACCGCCATAAACGGGGTCTGTCATTACCGAGATATAAGGCGTCCCCTGACTTTTAAGCCTTTCGATAATCGCACTGGTTTTGGCCATCTGCATGAGGGATATCAGCGCCTCCTGCATACGCGCACCACCCGTGGCGGAGAAGCAGATCAACGGGATATTTTCCTGCAGTGAAACCTGGGCTGCACGGGTAAAGCGTTCACCGACCACATAGCCCATGGAACCACCGTGAAAGGCGAACTCAAATGCCACCGCAACAACGGGCATGCCCTTTAATGTACCTTTCATCGCCACCAGTGCATCGTCTTCACCGGTCAGTTTCTGGGCATCATTCAACCGGTCTTTATATCGCCGCACATCCTTGAATTTGAGACGATCAACAGGTTTGACCTCTGTGGCAAACTCCTCACGACCCTCCCAATCAAGAAAGAAGTCCAGTCGACGGCGAGCACCTATACGGAGGTGGTGATCGCATTTTGGGCAGACTTCGAGATTCTTTTCGAGCTCTGGACGATAAAGTGGTGCACTACATTTCGGGCATTTTTTCCACAGCCCTTCGGGAACACTCTGGGTGCGATCTTTTTTCTGGGTCGCCGGACCCTTGGGGCGGATTTTTTCCAACCAGCTCATAGTTTATTCCGTCAATTGTCCAGTGCATCCCGCATTTCTGCGACCAGGCTTGAAACTGCCTGTGAAAAAGCCCGTGGTGACGTTTCACCGCGCGCAGCCAGCTCAGCCATTTTACTCACCAGCACACTACCAACCACCACGCCATCGGAGAGGTCGGCAACAGCGCGCGCTGAAGCACCATCTTTAATCCCGAATCCTACACAGACTGGCAGGTCAGTCAATGTGCGGATATGGTCCACATGCTGTTTCACTGAGACCACGTCCAGATTACCCGCACCGGTCACACCTTTCAGCGAGACATAATAAATAAAGCCACCGGCCATTTCTGCAACCATTGTCTGCCGCTTGTCAGTGCTGGTGGGCGCCAACAGAAAAATATTTTCAATACCCGCTTCACCGAGCTGTTGATTAAATTCCCCCGCTTCCTCAGGGGGAAGATCGACTGTCAGGACCCCATCAATTCCGGCATCGAGAGCCAGCTCAATAAAATGCTGATAGCCCAGCCGCTCTATGGGATTGGCGTACCCCATCAGAATGACCGGAGTGGTGAAATCGGTCTCCCTGAATTGTTTCACCAGTGTCAACGCGTCACGCAGACTACTCCCGTGGGCCAGAGCCCGCTCGTGGGCCTTCTGAATCACCGGCCCCTCAGCAGTCGGATCTGAAAAAGGGACACCGAGCTCGAGAATATCGGCACCCTGTTCAACCAGGGCATGCATCACCGGCAGCGTTACATCCGCGGCGGGATCACCCAATACTACATAAGGAATCAGGGCCTTGCGGCCCTGCTGTTTAAGAGCTTCAAAACGTTGTTTAATCCTGTTCACAGACAATTTTCCAACTTCTTTTACTGATGCATGATTACAAAGTGATGCCATCGATTTCTGCAACTGTCAGAATATCTTTGTCACCGCGTCCGGAAAGATTCACTACGATGGTCTGATCTGGATCCATCTGGCGAGCCAGTTTTTCAGCATAGGCAATCGCATGACTGGACTCCAGCGCGGGCATGATACCTTCGATTCTGGTGAGATGACGAAATGCATCCATCGCCTCATCGTCGTCAATGGCCACGTATTTGACACGACCGATATCTTTCAACCAGGAATGCTCCGGGCCAACTCCAGGATAATCCAGTCCAGCTGAGATAGAGTGGGTTTCAATAATCTGACCGTTTTCATCTTCCATCAGGTAAGTACGATTACCGTGGAGAACGCCGGGAATACCGTCGTTCAGTGGTGCAGCATGTTTACCTGTGCCGAGGCCAAATCCACCAGCTTCAACACCGTACATCGCAACCGATTCGTCTGCCAGAAACGGGTGAAACAGACCGATGGCATTTGACCCTCCGCCAACACAGGCGACCAACGCATCCGGTAATTTACCGGTTTGGGCCAATGACTGCTGACGGGCCTCGCGGCCGATCACAGATTGAAAGTTCCTCACCAGCTCCGGATAGGGGTGGGGTCCTGCACAGGTACCAATGATATAAAACGTGTCATCCACGTTGGTTACCCAGTCGCGCAATGCTTCATTCATGGCATCCTTGAGTGTTCTGGAACCGGAGGTCACGGGCACGACCGTCGCGCCGAGCAGTTTCATACGGTAAACATTAAGGGACTGGCGCTGGATGTCTTCTTCACCCATGAACACATGGCATTCCAGACCAAGACGGGCAGCAACAGTAGCCGTAGCCACACCGTGTTGACCAGCGCCGGTTTCAGCAATCACCCGTTGCTTGCCAGTATGTTTGGCCAGCAACGCCTGCCCAATCGTATTGTTGATTTTGTGTGCACCGGTATGGTTCAAGTCTTCACGCTTGAGAAACAACTTCGCACCACCGGTTTCCCTGGTCCAGCGTTCCGCAAAATACAGCGGCGATGGCCGTCCCACGTAATGGGCCAGGTCGTAATCAAACTGGGCCTGAAATTCGGGGTCATCCTTTAAGTTCCGATAGATACTCTCCAGCTCATCCAGTGCATAAATCAGGGTTTCAGAGACAAAGCGTCCACCGTAGGGGCCGAAATGGCCATGAGCATCCGGCATCTGGTTAAAATCAATCGAGGCTTTCTTGTTCACTGTGTTCTCCGACGTGTTACCCGGCTGAAGCGCGGGCAATAAACTGTTCTATGAGTCGAGCGGACTTAATGCCCGGAGCCGTCTCCACACCACCACTCACATCTACTGCGTAAGGCCGGGCCTGGGAAATGGCATCGGCCACATTCTCGGGGTTCAAACCGCCCGCCAGGATCAGCGGGAAATCCGAACCCGATGGCAGTCGCCGCCAGGCAAACGTTTCTCCGGTACCGCCATATTTGTCTTTATGCCAGGCATCAAACAGAAATCCGCTCGCGCTGGGAAACCGCGCCAGCTCCTTTGACAGGTTCAAGTCTGGCGCCATTCTTATAGCTTTGATAAACGGTCTGCCAAACTGCCGGCAGTACGCATCGTCCTCATCGCCGTGGAACTGCAGAAGCTGCAGCCCCACCCTCTCAAGTGTCTCTGCCACCTGTAGCTGTGGGGCATTGACAAACAAACCGACCGTTGTGACAAAGGGGCCCACTTCGGCTGAAATGACTGCGGCATCTGATAGGCCCACAAATCTGGGGCTTTTTGCATAAAACACCAGACCTATTGCATCAACTCCGGCAGCAGCAGCAACACGTGCATCTTCTGGTCGGGTTATACCGCAGACTTTGACACGAGTTCGTTTCACTATGCGCCCCATTGATTCTGGAAGAATTGTAGCAAAAAAGCACTGATTGCGGCTATTGAGGACCGCCCTTCTCCGATCAGGCTTCTGTAATAAATTGAGGGCCTGGCACAAACAGAGGTACGTCAAAACAGTCAGGGTAGTTCACCCTCACCAGATACAAACCGTTAGGTGGGGCTGTTGGCGGCGCTTTAGTACGATCCCGCAGCAATAGCAACTCTTTCAACCAGTCTTTTGATCTGTCGCCACGACCGATACAGAGCAATGCTCCAACAATATTGCGGACCATATGGTGGAGAAACGCATTTGCCGTTATTTCAACAATGACAAGATCCGCCTGTCGCCAAACCCTGGCACGGTAAATGTTTCGATTTGGCGAGTTGGACTGACAGCCTGCAGCGCGAAAGGAGCTGAAATCATGTTCTCCGATCAAGTGCTGAATGGCCCGATGCATGTCAGGCGCATTCAGCGGTCGCTTCTCCCAACTCAATCCATGATAGAAAAGCGCGGAACGCTGAGCCTGATTGGTAATCAGGTATCGGTAGGTTCTGGCTGTGGCACTGAAACGCGCATGAAAGTCTGCTGTTTGTTCGGCCACCCAGTGCAACCTTATCCCATAAGGTAAATTGGCGTTACCACCCAGTAGCCAATTGCGATTATGCCTCTTCGCAGCAGTATCAAAATGAATGATCTGGTTGGTACCGTGTACACCGGTATCCGTGCGTCCTGCACAAACAACCGATACAGGTTCATTGGCGACCCTGGACAGGGCTGCTTCCACTGCAGCCTGCACACTGGGGCTATGTCGCTGCCGTTGCCAGCCACAAAAAGCACTGCCGTCATATTCGACGGCAGCAGCAATGCGTTTTACCCCGGCAGGAAGAACAAAGTCCTCAGCCGAATGCCCGAGAGAACCTGTCTCTCGGGTTAGTCCCGGAATCATTGTTGTCAGGAAAGTGTCTCGAGTATGTCATTGGCTTTTTTGCGTTGCTCTTCGGTGCCATTTTGAAGCACCTCTTCAAGCAAATCACGCGCATTGTCCGGGTCGCCCATATCCACATAGGCTTCCGCAAGAACCAGCTTGGTATCCGACTCATCATCGTCACCCAGTGAATCATCCATACTGGCGAGATCATCAAAGTCATCATTGGCTGTCCGGGGTTCAGCCTGTTCATCGTCTTCTCTGGCGGGGCCTTCTTCATCAAAATCAATATCCTGCATGCCCTCATCGATTTCGGTCGACAGTGCACCCAAGTCCATATCATCGAGGTCAAGATCCAGATCAAAGTCCGGCTCGGCTTCCCTGTTAGAGGGTTGCGTGTCAGGAGATGTTGAGGTCAATCCTTCGTCAGCAGAACCCTTATCGGTAGAGCTCTCTTCGGCAGAAAATTCACCTGAAGCGAAAAGGTCAATGTCGTTTAAATCACGATCTGCCGACGGCGTTACATTTTCTTCATCTTGCGGGTAAGTGTCATCCTCAAGGGAGGCATTGGGGGACACATCACCCAGATCGTAATCGAGTGTCGGGGACTCAAAGTCGGCCGAACCTACTGAAGCATCCGGTATCTCGCTTGAAATATCAGCCTGCACATCAGAGTCGTCCGGGGAACCCGATTTTCCTGGCAACAACTCTGCTTCGAGAGTAAGTGCCCGAGCATCGGCCTGACTGTCCTTGAGTTCGGCCAGCGAAGCTTTTTCTGCCTCAAAGGCATCCGGGTTATTGGCGTTGACATGTACTTCCAGCAATTTTAGACGCAACGAGCTGTCCTGCGGGTCAGCCTCTATGGCCTTGCGAAGAATATTCTCAGCCTGACGATAATTTCCCAGCGAGAGATAGATATCTGCTTCACCCTTGGGGTCAACGCCTTCACCAGCACCAAGCTCGAGCTCCTCAAGGTCTTTTAAATCTGATTCATCCAGCTCTGCCGCAACTTCGTGGACATATTGTTTTTCTGCCTCGGTAAAGGTTTCGGCAAGATTTTCTTCAGGTAACTCAGACTCTTTAGGGGTGGCCAGAGTTTGAAGAGAGACCTCGTCCTGGTCGTCATCATCATTTTTCCGATTGCGGAAAAACATTACCACCGCCAGTAAAAGCGCAAGTAGCGCAATCAAGGGATAAAGCAAGTAGTCCATCCATCCAGCCAGCCCAGATGACCTGTCACTTTGACCACCTTCATGAGCTGGTACAGGTTCAACGGCATTGGCTTCAACATCTGACGCTGAGGGCTCTTTTGGAGCTGAGGGCTCTTTTGGAGCTGAAGGCTCTTCTGTGGCTGAGGGCTCTTCTGCCTGAACCGCCAGCTGGGTGCCGCGCAGCGAGTCATCCTGAATTTCCACCAGACGATTCATGGTGGACAACTGTTCTTCCAGGTTGGCGATACGGGTTTTCAGATCATCATTTTCACGAAGAGTCTTGTCCAGCTCCTCCTGTGCGGCTATTAACTCATCCTGTCCGGAACCAGAGGAGCTGCCAGCCTCACCATCGCCATTTACATTTCCG
This sequence comes from Cellvibrionales bacterium UBA2511, assembly GCA_002341315.1. Taxonomy (GTDB): domain Bacteria; phylum Pseudomonadota; class Gammaproteobacteria; order Pseudomonadales; family Porticoccaceae; genus Porticoccus. The sequence goes on along the minus strand of DDNV01000089.1, from coordinate 24,669 downwards.
GTGGATTGCTCGCCGGCGTCATCAGCGCCCGGTGCGGCGAGCTTGAGGCGACCCTCTCCCGCAACCGCGGAATCGGTTGCCGCTGCATCCTGATCGGTGGCATCCAGCACAGGGGCCAATGCCCCGGTCTCTTTAGCAGGTATCGGTTCAGGCTGGCTGAGTTCAGTCCTGATCTCTGCTTGGGTCAATGCCCGGATATCACTGCCCTCAGGCAGCCGAAGAACAGCTCCTTTTTTCAACAGATTGATATTGTCATTGATGAAAGCATCGGGATTAAGCTGTTTGATAGCCGCCATAGTCTGATTCATGGTGGCCTGCCGGGGACGAATCCGCTGGGCAATGGCCCAGACTGTATCACCGGC
>DDNV01000089.1:15587-24167 GCA_002341315.1 Cellvibrionales bacterium UBA2511 | reverse complement strand
ACACCGGCGCTGACGCTGTATTGACCGTCACCTGCTACAGGTGGCTGACTGGAGGGCGTATTTGATACAGGCCTGGACGACGCTGGTTTACTGTGGAGCTGCGGGCCGGAACTCGCAGCCTCAATCTTTTTTGCAGCGGTTCTCTCCGAGGCATAGACCGGCAAATCGAGCAACAGGGTATATTCACGCACCAGACGACCGGTTGGCCACTGAACCTCTACCAGAAAATTCAAATAGGGCTCGCGAATAGGTTTCTTTGAAGTAATCCGAAGCACAGGCTGAGCGCGGTTTGCGAGATCCACTGAAAAATTCAGATCTGTCAACAGAAACAGTCTTTCGACACCTGCGTTTTTGAAATCCCTCGGGGAGCCCAATCCAACCAGTATTTCGATATCAGTCAACTCACCAATGCTGGTCAATTGAACTTCGGCATCAAGTGGTTCATTGAGGGATGAGTTCAACTTGATCTCCCCCAGCCCCAAAGCCAAAACGGTGTTAGTCAGTAGCAGGCCAAGCAAGGCGGTGGTCAATATCAAGGTACGCAGCGTCATAGGATATTCCCTGTTTTACTTTGTGAGACAGTTTCCTGCCCGGATCTGAAACTTTTCAGAAAACTGTTCACACCTTATTAGGTTCCGTCTGCAAGTATTTATGACTAATAAGAATTGTTCAACTGCCATGGCAACCAAATATCGACAAATAACCGGGCTGATCAACCTGAACTATGACCGATTGCACAAAACCGGCTCCTGTTCAATGCGGTTAATGATGCCCTGAACAGGATAACAGCCCATTTTCAACCGTCAGGCTTCCAGTAATATCCGCAACATCCGACGCAGTGGTTCCGCTGCGCCCCATAAAAGCTGGTCGCCAACCGTAAACGCAGAGAGATATTGACTACCCATATTCATTTTACGCAAGCGTCCTACTGGCACATGCAGATGACCGTTAACCGATGCCGGTGTCAATTCTCGCAGCGATGCCTCACGTTCATTGGGCACAACCTTAACCCAGTCATTGGACTCGGCAATGATGGACTCTATTTCATCCAGGGGCACATCCTGGGTCAGCTTTACGGTCAACGCCTGACTGTGACAACGCATCGCACCGATACGGACACAGATGCCGTCAACCGGAATCAGCGTATTGCCAGAGCGGCCGAGAACCTTATTGGTCTCAGCCTGGCCTTTCCACTCCTCCTTGCTTTGCCCGCTCTCCAACTGCACATCAATCCAGGGCAACAGGCTACCCGCTAACGGTGCGCCGAAGTGATCCGTCGGCAGCGAACTACTGCGCATGGCAGCGGCAACTTTTTGATCAATCTCAAGAATTGCAGAGGCGGGATTGGCAAGTTCTGGTGCCACCGAGTGTTCGATAACGCCCATTTGGGCAATCAGTTCACGCATGTTCTGTGCACCCGCACCAGATGCCGCTTGATACGTCATGGCTGAGGTCCATTCCACCAGTCCTTTATTGAACAAACCGCCCATCGCCATCAGCATCAGACTGACCGTACAATTGCCACCGATAAAGTTTTTAACTCCACGACCAATGCCATCTTTAATCACAGACAGATTAACCGGGTCCAGAACAATCAGCGCATCATCGGCCATCCGCAAGGCAGAGGCGGCATCAATCCAGTAGCCCCGCCAACCAGCATTTCGCAACTGTGGATACACCGCTTTGGTGTAATCGCCTCCCTGACAAGTGATGATAATATCCATTTTTGCCAGTGATTCGACATCATTGGCATCCTGTAGCGGCGGAACATCGACGCCGACCTGAGGGCCAGGCTGACCCAACTGGGAAGTGGTAAAGAATATGGGCTCGATCAGAGCGAAGTCATTCTCCTGCTGCATGCGCTCCATCAGGACCGAACCCACCATTCCTCGCCAACCTACAAAACCAACTTTATTCATTTAATTCAACCTATTATAAATTTATCAGAGAAATTACTTTAATTTTAAGCACACCTCAGAGTGCCGCCACTACCGCATCACCCATTTCAGCAGTGCTCACCTTTCGGGTCCCTTCAGTATAGATGTCTGACGTACGCAGTCCATTATCCAGCACGGTGCTCACAGCCTGCTCGATAGCAACGGCAGCCTCCGGGGCCTGCAGGGAATAACGCAACATCATTGCGGCGGAGAGTATGGTTGCGAGCGGATTGGCAATGCCCAGCCCGGTAATATCCGGCGCTGAGCCATGACAGGGCTCGTAGAGGCCTTTGCCGTTCCTGTCGAGCGCAGCGGAGGGTAGCATGCCTATCGAGCCGGTTAACATCGCAGCCGCATCTGACAGGATGTCACCAAACATGTTGCCAGTGACAATCACATCGAACTGCTTGGGCGCCTTGATCAGCTGCATGGCAGCATTATCCACATACATGTGGCTCAGCTCTACGTCCGGATAGTCACTTGCCAGCGCTTGCATCACTTCTCGCCAGAGAATAGTGGCCTCCAGCACGTTGGCCTTATCCACGGAACAGACTCGGCGATTGCGCACTCTGGCGGCCTCAAATGCCAGCTTGCCGATACGAACAATTTCGGATTCCGAATATTTATAGGTGTTGAACCCCTCGCGTTCACCATTTTCCAGCACCCGGATACCTCTGGGTTCACCGAAATAGATCCCACCCGTTAACTCACGAACAATCAGGATGTCCAGGCCAGACACAATTTCCGGTTTCAGAGACGAGGCCCCTGCCAGCTGAGGGTAGAGAATCGCAGGTCGCAGATTACCGAACAACCCCAAGCCAGAGCGCAGTTTGAGCAAACCTTTCTCGGGACGTAGCTGCCTGTCAACCCCATCCCACTCAGGCCCCCCGACTGACCCCATCAAAACGGCGTCACTCTGCCGGGCTTTTTCCAGGGTCGCTTCAGGACAGGGATCTCCTACCGCATCGTAGGCCGCACCACCCAACAGGCCCTCTTCAAATTGCAGGCCGCGATGGAACCTTTCATCAATTCGATGCAGCACCTTCGTGGCTTCATTGACGATTTCGGGACCAATATGATCCCCCTTCAATATCAGTACTTTTCTGCTCACCTCAGGAATCCTTTATTTAATGGCATGAAACAGCCACGGACAACGTATCTCTTGCTGTGCCTCATAGGCACGAATGGTATCGGCTTGTTTCAGGGTCAAACCAATTTCATCGAGCCCTTCCAGCAAACACTGCTTGTAAAACGGGTCAATCTCAAAAGAAAGCTCTTCGCCATCTGGCTTGATCAACCGTTGGCGAGGCAGGTCCACGGTCAACTGATAGCCAGGATTCTGCTCAGCTTCACAGAACAAGTTACTAACAATATTTTCATTTAAAACAATAGGAAGCAATCCATTTTTAAAGCAATTATTAAAGAATATATCGGCGTAGCTGGGAGCAATAATCACCCTGAACCCATAGTCATCCAGAGCCCACGGCGCATGTTCACGACTGGAGCCACAACCAAAGTTTTCTCGAGCCAACAGGATGGAAGCCCCCTGATAGCGAGACCAATTGAGCGGAAAATCCGGATTGAGAGGTCTTTCGCGACCGCTCTGTCCGGGTTGACCTTCATCAAGGTAACGCAATTCATCAAACAGATTGGGGCCAAACCCGGTGCGCTTGATCGACTTTAAAAACTGTTTTGGAATGATCATGTCGGTATCGACGTTGGCCCTGTCCATAGGGGCCACCAGCCCTTTATGTACGCTAAACACTTTCATGCCATGCTCCCCTGCTTCAACGAACGAACATCTGTAATATGGCCTGCAATAGCGGCGGCCGCAGCCATAGCAGGACTGAGCAAATGGGTACGGCCACCACTACCCTGACGTCCTTCAAAATTCCGGTTGGACGTTGAAGCACAGTGTTCACCCGCACCGAGCTTGTCGGCATTCATGGCCAGACACATGGAACATCCGGGCTCTCGCCATTCCATCCCTGCTTCGATAAATATTTGATCAAGTCCTTCCGATTCAGCCTGCGCCTTGACCATTTGAGAACCCGGTACAACCAGCACCTGTTTAACGGTTGACGCCACCTTGCGACCCTCAGCAATCGCGGCCGCAGCCCGCAAATCCTCAATACGGGAATTGGTACAGGAACCGATAAATACCCGGTCCACCGGAATGCTGGTCACAGGACTGCCACCCTGCAGGCCCATATATTTCAATGCGTGTTCGATAGCCTGACGTTTGACTGGATCCATCTCATCTTCAATGCGAGGGATGCTACCTGTGACCGGGACAACCATCTCAGGCGAAGTACCCCAACTGACCTGCGGCACGATGTCACTGCCACTGATGACGACCGTTTTATCAAAAACGGCATCTGGATCACTTTGCAGTGTCCGCCAATAACTGACGGCCCTGTCCCACATTTCACCGGTCGGGGCAAAGCGACGCCCTTTGAAATAGGCAATGGTTTTATCGTCAACGGACACCATACCCACTCTGGCACCCGCCTCAATAGCCATATTGCAGACGGTCATGCGGCCTTCAATGGACATATCACGAAAAACCTGTCCGGCAAATTCAATGGCGTAACCATTTCCACCGGCAGTACCTATCTCACCGATAATGGCAAGAATCACGTCCTTCGCAGTGACACCTGCTCCCAGCTCACCGTCCACCTGGATCAATAGGTTTTTCATTTTCTTGGTCACAAGACACTGAGTAGCGAGCACATGCTCCACTTCTGAAGTTCCAATACCATGGGCCAGACAGGCAAATGCGCCATGGGTCGCCGTGTGGGAATCACCACAGACAACGGTCATGCCGGGCAGCGAAGCGCCGAGCTCTGGGCCCATCACATGCACAATGCCCTGCCCCATTTCATTCATTTTAAATTCACGGATGCCAAAAGACTCACAGTTTTCATCCAGCGTCTTCACCTGAATCCGTGACGTTTCATCCGGGATCGCATCCACACCCGCGGCCCGCTCTTCGCGGTCTGTCGATATATTGTGGTCAGGCGTGGCAATATTGGTATCCAGTCGCCAGGGTTTGCGGCCGGCCAACCGCAAACCCTCAAAGGCCTGCGGCGAGGTCACTTCATGCAGAATATGACGGTCGATATACAGTAGCGCAGAACCATCTTCGCGCTGTTGTACCAGGTGTGCGTCCCAAAGTTTATCGTAAAGGGTTTTTCCAGCCATCTTAATGCACCACTAAAATTGATCATTGCGAGTATTTTAAGGATCGCCATCAAATAACACAAATTCATCTTTTTTATAATTTTGATTCCTATATAGAATAGGTATAATCAATGTCATGGATACCCAATTACTGGAATCGTTTATAGCTGTCGCCGAGACGGGATCATTTTCTATCGCGGCCGAGCGTATTCATATGACGCAGCCCGCCGTCAGCAAACGGATTGCGTTGCTTGAGGAAAAACTGAAATGCCGGTTATTTGACCGGATTGCCCGGTCAGTCACCCTGACCGAGGCAGGGGAAGCGCTATTACCCAGAGCCACCCGTATCCTGCGCGAAGTGGCAGACACGCAACAGGCCATCAGCGACCTCTCCGGGGATATTGCCGGCCGATTGCGGCTGGCCATCAGCCATCATATCGGGCTACACCGCTTGCCACCGGTCCTGAAACAATTCGCCCAAAACTACCCCTCCGTGACCATGGAGGTGGATTTTATGGATTCAGAAAAAGCCTATGAGGGGATTTTACAGGGCAGGTTTGAAGTGGCTGTCATCACCCTGGCGCCACAGGCTCACCCCAAGATTGAATCACGCATCATCTGGCCTGATGTTCTGGCTTTCATGGTGGCGGATGATCACAGCCTGCTGAAAGAACCCCAGGTGACACTCGAGACCCTGCGAGGTTACCCGGCAATCCTTCCGGGACCGGGAACCTACACAGGCCGGATGCTTCGCAACGTGTTTGAGCAGCATGGCATACCTCTGCCAACCACCATGACTACCAACTACCTGGAGACCATCAAGATGATGGTCAGCATCAGCCTCGGCTGGAGCCTGCTACCCATCAGCATGGTAGAGCCCGGCATCCGGATCATTGAGCTGCCCGGCCTTACCATAGAACGACAGCTCGGCTACATCCACCACCGCGAAAAGAGCCTGTCCAATGCCGGCAGAGCTTTTTTGAGGTTGCTGGACGCCAATCATTAAAACTTCGCTGTCAGCACTTGTCGACGGCGATCAGAATGCATCGATATCCAGCGCCATGACCGAATCGGAACCCGCCTTGACCGCCGCCAGGTAAGAGGCCGTTCTCGGCAGAACATGCTCTGCAAAAAAATTGGCTGTGGTCAGCTTGCTGCTGTTGAAAAGCGGGTTGCCACTATCCACCTTTTGTAATTTAGAGGCCGCTACGGCGCTTTTTGCCAGCATGGCTCCGGCCACACAGGTGCCCATTAACATGAGCAGGTTATGCGCCACGGCACCCGGTGTTGCCCAGTTTTCATCAGTCGCACCGGCAAGAAGTACCTCGACCGCTTCTTTTAAATCCGCCAGCGACGCCGATAAAGACTCGGCGATTACCGGTAGACCAGCGTCGCCGGCTTCACGCAGAACAGGATGGAGATCCTTGATCAACTCCATTGCGCCCAATCCCTGATCCCTGGCAGTTTTGCGTCCCACCAGGTCCATGGCCTGAATACCGTTGGTACCCTCGTAAATTGGCAGGATGCGAGCATCTCTCAGATGTTGGGCAGCGCCGGTTTCTTCCACGTAGCCCATACCGCCGTGCACCTGTATGCCAAGGGACGCGACTTCCAGACTCATTTCCGTGCACCACCCCTTTACCAGCGGCGTCAAAAGATCAACCCGCCGCTGGTGATAGCGGCTCTGCTCCAGATCCCCCAGTTTATGGGCACGATCTTCGTGCGCCAACGCAGAATAGGCCATAGCACGGCCACCTTCAGTCAGGGCACGCATTTGCATCAGCATGCGGCGGACATCGGGGTGATGAATGATGGCAACCCCGTTTTTACCGGGAATCGCACCCTGAACCCGCTCTTTGGCAAAAGCCACCGCTTGCTGATAGGCACGCTCACTGACAGCGACACCCTGCAAGCCAACGGCGAGGCGGGCTTCATTCATCATGGCAAACATGTAAACCAGCCCCTGGTTCTCCTCACCGATCAGATAACCCACTGCGCCACCATTGTCACCGAACGCAAGCGTGCAGGTGGGGCTCGCATGAATGCCCATTTTGTGTTCAAGCCCAACGCAATAGACATCGTTGCGCTCACCGCGAGTGCCATCGTCCTTGAACTGATACTTGGGCACCAGAAACAGGGAGATGCCCTTGACCCCGGCCGGGGCATCCGGGGTTCTGGCTAACACCAGATGAATAATGTTATCCGTGTACTCATGATCACCCCAGGTGATGAAAATCTTTTGGCCACTAAGCAGGTAATGGTCACCAGTGGGGGTGGCTTTGGTGCGCACTGCGGCCAGATCCGAGCCAGCCTGAGACTCCGTCAGGTTCATGGTGCCACTCCATTCACCGGAGATAAGTCGCGGCAGGTAAAAAGCCTTTTGTTCGTCGCTGCCATAAATACTCAGGGCTGTGACCACACCTTTGGTCAGCATGGGGCACAAACCGAACGCCATATTGGCAGACTGGCTCATCTCATCAACGGCGATGGACAGCACGCCCGGCATACCCTGGCCACCAAAATCCACATCGGCGGCCAAACCCATCCACCCGGCTGCCAGCATCTGCTGATAAATGCCGTCCAGCACCGGCGCAGTGAGGACCGTCGTGCCATCGAGCCGGGTTCCCTGCGCGTCTGCGGGCTGGTTGGTCGGAGCGACCACTTCGCCAAAAAAGCGCGCGGCTTCAGTCAGAATAGCGTCCACCATATCCGGGGTGGCATCTTCAAAACCCGGCAATTTCGCGATCTCATCCATCGCCAAAACGTGATTGAGCAAAAAGGTCATGTCGGCTGTGGGTGCTCTGTAAACTGTCATTGTCTGAACCTTCTGAAAAATGCTTCCGAAAAATAAATACAGTGAGTCGATTCTAGCGCTTTTTAATCATATTCAATGGCAAGTTTGTGACTTATTAGTACTGCAGGAAAAACTGCAAAGAGAGCACACAGCACACTAAGAGCGGTTTGCCAAAGCTGAAAATTGTTGGGGATTCACCAAGTGTCCCGTATCGTCCAATTCAGGATAGGCGAGATCCCGCGCCCGACAAAATCTGGCAATCACTGGTTGACACCATTCAAACAATAATTGTCGGTATTGTTCATCCGGCAGACGACACTCTCGGTAGAGCCCGGCAATAGCCCTCTGGCGCTGCGCCTCAGCAAGGATGATCGCACAGGCTACCGAGACATTATACGATTCAGACATGCCCATCATTGGCACCACCACACAGCCGTCCACTTTATCCAGTGCCGGCCCACTGACACCGCGCTTTTCTGCACCTAAAACCAACGCGGTTGGCCTGGTGTAATCGACGTCACGATAATCCATGGCACCCCCCTCATCGCAATGGGCGGCAAAGACCTGGAAGCCCTGCCGCTGGAGCTGCTCAATGGGTACGGTAATTTTCCGGTGAACCTCGGTTTTAACCCACTTCTGGGAACCCATTGCGGTCCCCGTGTGTGG
>DDNV01000089.1:0-15273 GCA_002341315.1 Cellvibrionales bacterium UBA2511 | reverse complement strand
CAGCACCTGCTGAATTTTCTCAAAGCGTTGCGGCGTCATTATTTAGCATGCCTGATTGGGGAACGGATTGATAAGCCAACAAATTGTAACCTGATGCTTGCAGGCAGATTGAGTCATGCGCAAAATAATTTCTGCGCGGCACTTATCAGCAACGGTTTAATTCAGGAGAACCCATTGAGTAATCTTTACGGGACAGCACTCTGGCAACAAGTAAAGACGGTTACGCAGTCGGCCCTCTCATCCGGGGCACTTAAATCGATTCCCACCCGCTGTATCGAGCAACAGGTTACACTTGGCCAACACACCCTCCACCTGCAAATCAGAGTTGTGGCCAACCTTGCCCGCAAATCAAAGGCGACTAAAGATGCGGCCTCCCAGACTAAAAAACCCGAGGACTTTGACCCTTTTTTACCCTACGAACCGGGGCTTTATGTAGGTGAACTGACAGAGCATTACCGCTGCCTGTTAAATAAGTTTAACGTGATGGATCATCACATACTGATGGTAACAACAGAGTTCGCCTATCAGCGTGAACCACTCAATAGCGAAGACTTTCATGCAGCTTTGATTTGCCTGCAAGCCCGACAGGGATTGGTTTTTTTTAATGGCGGACCCGAAGCCGGTTCAAGCATTACCCACAAACACCTGCAGATGATTCCCTTTCCCAGGATCAAGAATGAGACCGACAACAACTACCCCTTCGAGCCGTTGTTCAAACACCTGCCCTTGGCTGCAGAAGACAGCAAGCAGTCAACACTGCCATTTCCACACAGAGTTGCAAGAACAGCTTATCTCGTTGGCAGCGGGCCCGATGAGATCAGACGCTGCGCCGAGCTCAACTGCCGGAATTATCATAGGATGCTCAGTGAACTTGAACTGCACAATCTGACTGACGGCCTGGCACCGGCACACAATCTGCTGATGACCAGAGAACACATGTGGGTGGTTCCGCGCAACCAAAGCAGCTTTAAAGACCTGGCGATAAATGCGCTGGGGTTTGCCGGCACCATCCTGGTCAAAGATGATCAGCAACTCACACAGCTGAATCAGATTGGCTGTCTCGAATTATTGAAAAATGTGACGCCGGATTGAGCAACTTCACTATCATTTCCGGGAACTTTTTCTGCTTTATCCCATCTGTAAATTTCGAGTGCTTGAATTTTTTATCCAAGCCCCAATCATGAGCAGCTGAAAGCCTGAACAGCCCGACTGGAGCTAAAAGAGCCCAACCGAAAGAACAGGAAATCCGGAAGTGATAGTTATATTCTGCGATAAAACCCTACCTCGCCCGTCAATATTGGCTCGCCCCCCTCCCCCGAGGAAAACCACCCGATTGCCCCCGTTATAAAACAATAAAATTACGTCAGCGTAGGAGGACACATGCTGGAAGTTACCCGGTTAACCCGCTTCTATGGCGATTATAAAGCTGTGGATGAGGTGAATTTCAAAATCGATCACGGCGAAATCGTCGGCCTGCTCGGCCACAACGGTGCCGGGAAAACCACCATCATGAAAATGCTCAGTGGTTACCTGGAACCCAATAACGGTAGCATCACGATTGATAATATTGATTTGCAGATTGATCCCAAAAAAGCACAGCTTGAGATCGGTTACCTTCCGGAAAACCTCCCCATCTATCCCGAAATGACCGTGGCCGATTACCTGGATTATGTGGGTGATATGAAAGGCCTTGCAGAGGAAGATAAAGTTCAGGAAATAAGACGCGTTATTCGGGAAACCGCACTGGTCGACAAGCTGCTTTCTCCCATAGCCACGCTCTCAAGGGGTTATAAGCAGCGCGTTGGCGTCGCGCAGGCAATTCTCGGCAAGCCAAGAATACTGATTCTGGACGAGCCGACCAACGGGCTTGATCCAACCCAGACCGAGCAGATGAGAATACTCATTAAAACACTTGCCAGCAAAGCGACTGTCATTCTCTCTACGCACATCATGCAGGAAGTGGACGCCATTTGTGATCGGGCACTGATTATCCGACATGGCCGACTGGCCGTCGATGCAGGGCTTGAGGAATTGCGCAGGAGCAACACATTGCGCCTGGTAGCATCCGCCGGCATAACAGCCGTGAATTCAGCATTGTCTTCATTGGAAGACAAGCTTGCTATTGAGCCACTGCCCGACCAGACGGCTCAAGCCAACCAATCGCCTTTCCACTACCGCCTGCGTGTTGAGGGTGACACCAATCCGCAAAAACTGGTCCCTAAAATAACCCGGCTGCTGGTGCAGGCGGACATCGATATCTATGGCATCAGCCAGGAAAAACGCGATCTTGAAACCCTTTTCAGGGAGGTCAATACCGCCCCGGTGCAGACACCAGCAGAGGAGACAAAAGATGCAGCCTGAAAAAAGACATCTGCCCCAGATTCGCCGCATTGCCGCCAAAGAAATAGCCATTTTCTTTGCTTCACCAACTGCATACCTGTTCCTCGCCGCTTTCGCGGGTATCAGTCTGTTTATTTTTTTCTGGGGCGAATCGTTCTTCTCCAGAAATATTACGGATGTCCGCCCACTTTTTGAATGGATGCCCGTATTACTGATTTTCCTGACAAGCACTCTGACAATGCGACTATGGAGTGAAGAACGGCGCACAGGCACCCTGGAACATGTGCTGACCCAACCACTCCCCCTGTGGCATTTTGTTCTGGGTAAATTCCTCGGTTGCCTGCTGTTATTGGCCATAGCATTGCTGATGACACTGCCACTTCCCTTCACCGTTGCACAGCTGGGCGAGCTCGACTGGGGGCCGGTCTGGGCAGGCTATATCGCCGCCCTGTTACTGGGCGCAGCCTATCTGTCCATTGGTTTGTTTGTATCAGCCCGAAGCGACAACCAGATTATCAGTCTGATCTGTTCTGTCGGGGTCTGTGGTTTGTTTTATCTGGTGGGCACGGCCACCATTACAGATTTATTTGGCAATACAACTGGGGAATGGCTGAGAATGCTCGGGACAGGCTCTCGATTTGACTCAATTACCCGAGGGGTCATCGATATCCGGGACCTCTATTACTACTTCAGTATCATCATTGTATTTCTGACATTAAACACATTTTTTCTCGAAAAAGAGCGCTGGGCAAACCTCAAACGCACACCTCGACATCAGAACTGGCGTGCGATCACCGGATTACTGTTGGCCAATGCGGTGCTGGCCAATCTCTGGCTTGGGCAAGTGAACCTGCTGCGCATTGATACTACCGAGGGTGATATTTATTCCATCTCTGATGCCACCCGGCAGCACCTGGATCAGGTAGAGGAACCGCTGTTAATTCGCGGGTATTTCAGCAGTAAAACTCACCCGTTGCTGGCACCTCTGGTACCCCGCATGAAAGACCTGATTCGGGAATACGAAATTGCGGGCAAGGGCAAAGTTCGCGTGGAGTTCCTCGACCCGGTGACCAACCCGGAACTGGAGGAAGAAGCAAACACCAAATACAGCATTCGGGCGACACCACTGCAGGTAGCCGACCGTTATCAGTCTGCCATCGTGAACTCCTATTTTAATATCCTGGTGCAATACGGCGACGAATTTGAAGTACTGGGTTTTCAGGATTTGATTGAAGTGAAATCACAGGGAGACAACAGCCTTGAGGTGCAACTTCGCAATCCTGAATATGATCTCACCCGCAGTTTAAAGAAAGTACTCAACAGTTATCGCAGCGGTGGCAATCTGTTCGATATGGTGGACGGCACACTCGTGCTGAACACGTATATCTCAGAAGACCAACAACTGCCGGGGGAGCTTGTCGAGTATAAAAAAGCCATCACTGACGTCATCGATACGCTACAGCAGCAGGCTGACGATCAACTGGTCGTCAACCATGTAGCCCCCAATGCAGACGATGCTCAGGTGGTACAGGCGCTGGCTAGCAAATATGGCTTCAAGCCGATGTCCAGAAGCCTATTCAGCGACGAGCGCTTTTATTTTTATCTGACCCTGGAACAGGGCGACCAGGTAAGGCAAATTCCTTTTGAGGAGCCCACCAGAACAAGTTTCGAACGCAACCTGAAGACCAGCATCAAGCGCTTCGCCTCCGGCATCACTAAAAATGTAGCGCTGGTAACTCCAAAGGTGGATGAGAAAACGGAACAATACGGGATATCTACTCCCCGCTTTGTCCAGTTGGAGGAAACCCTGGGCGCCGAACTCAATGTTACCCAGGAAGACCTGAGTGACGGCAGCATATCGGCAGATGCAGATATTCTGGTGATCGCAGCACCAAACAATTTGAAAGACAAGGAACTCTTTGCCATCGATCAGTTTCTGATGAAAGGCGGCACCGTCGTCGCTTCAGCATCGCCGTTTACTACTACCCTGACACAACAGGGGCTTGGCGTGGCAAAGCTTCAGGGGGCATTTCAGGATTGGCTGAGCCATCACGGTTTCAACATTGAAGACAAGCTGGTTCTGGATGCTCAAAATGCTTCCTTCCCGATGCCCATGATCCGTAATGTGCGCGGCCATAGGGTTCAGGAAATCCGAGTCATTGACTACCCCTATTTTATCGACGCTCGGGGGGAAGGATTAAACGAGGAAAATCCAATTTCGGCCAACATCCCACAGGTCACAGTAGCCTGGGCCTCACCGATCACCATCGACGCTGAAAAGCAGGCCGATCGGGAGATTACGGAGTTGATTCGCAGCTCGGCGCGTTCCTGGATATCCGACAACATGGACATCATGCCCGAAATTGACGAAAACGGTTTCGCAGCGTTCCCCCTACCAAAAGAGGAGAAATCCTATTTGCTCGGTGTTATCAGTGAAGGTCGTTTCACCTCTTACTTTGTGGGAAAAGAATCACCGTTAATGGCAGAGGATGATGCGTCAAGCGACACAGAAACCGGGACATCCCTTGCGGGCTTTTCCAGTGTGACCGAACACTCACCATCCTCGGCGAGAATCATCCTGTATAGCTCAAATGATTTTCTGCGCGATCAAACCATGACTATGGCGAACTCCGCAGCGGGCAGCGAATACCTGAATCCGATGCAGTTGATGGCAAATACGGTGGACTGGGCGCTTGAAGACGCCAGCATGCTCAGTATTCGAGCAAGAGGTCAGTTCAACAGAACACTGCCACCAATGGATCATGATACCCAGATTTTCTGGGAGTATCTGAACTATGCGCTGGCTATTTTGGCATTGGCGATCATTGCACTGATTCAGCGGAAGCAGCAGCGTTCCCGTCAACAGCATTATCTTGATGTGCTAGCCAAATAAAGGAGCTTCAGACGATGAATATAAAAACCGCGTTGAGCGGCCTTTTGGCCATCCAGCTGATCATCATCGCAGGTCTGTGGTGGTACGCCCAGAATCAATCTAACAGCAACCTGCCCCAGGCTCTGCTGGATATCCACTGGGAGAATGTCGATAAGGTCACGATTACCTCAGAGACCGGTACCGTCTCACTGGGCCTGGGCCAGAGCAAGAACCGTGGCGAGTGGCAATTACTGGGACATGGGCTGCTCGCCCAGACTGACAAGGTGAATGATTTACTGGAGAAGTTTGAACAACTTAAAGTGACATGGCCGGTTGCCACAAACCTGACCAGCCACTCCCGTTTCGAGGTGGATCAAGAAAATGCCCAACGTCGAATAGCCATCCACAGCGGAGAAAACCTGCTCAGTGAAATTCTGATCGGCTCATCGCCGGGACTCAAACAACGACACATAAGAAAGGCCGGGAGTGACCAGGTTTATGTGGTAGAACTGGAACTGGCCGATATTCTCCCAAAAACCACTGACTGGTTGGACAGGTCTCTGTTGGCAGCTAACAACGTTGACCGTATTGAGGGAGCTGACTTTGTCTTGGTGAAAAGTGGCGAAAGCTGGCAGTTATCCCACAAAAGCCCCTCCATTCTGAAAAATCAAGCCAATCCCGTGGCCAAAAATCAACAGGAAATTGAGAACCTGCTCAGCAGCCTGAAAAAACTCCGTGTGACGGGTTTGGTGAAGGACAAACCTGATCTCGCCGAGGGTCATGCCGTAAAGCTGGATGTCACATCTGGTGATAACAGATGGCGCTATACATTCCACGAAAATAATGGACAACACTTCGTGCAGCGCAACGATAGAGATACCTTGTTTACTTTTGCAAAAAGTGACTACGAAGAGATCGCCCAATCCAGTCAGTTGATAGTTGCTTCACAGGAAGAACAAAAGATCGAAGACAAAGAAGAGTGACGAATAATTCCGAGAACAGCCCCTCCCCGACCTACTTTCCTCCCAAGCATCGATGCTCCGGGAGGAAAGTAGTCAGCTGTGCATTAAAGTGATTATCGCAGATAAGCCAAGCAGGCCGTTTTTGCCATAGGGAAGCTGGACGATCACGAATGCCTGAACAATTGTCCACTGAGAAAAAGTGCGGAGAAGTTGGCGGTCGTCGTTTCGGCAACCTGCTGATAAGAAATACCTTTTATATCGGCGACCATCTGCGCCACTTCTACCACATGGCCGGGCAAGTTTTGTTTGCCATGATAGGGTACCGGCGCCAGCCAGGGCGCATCCGTTTCCACCAACAATCTATCGAGCGGCACTTTTTTGACCACCTCTCTTAAGGCAGCGGCATTGCGAAAGGTAATAATTCCGGAAAAGGAAATATAAAAATTCATCGCTATGGCGGCTTCAGCCATCGCCCAGGTCTCGGTAAAGCAGTGTAAAACCCCGCCGACATCCTGATTCACATGTGCTCGCAGAATAGCCAGCGTTTGTTGCTGAGCCTGTCGTGTGTGCACAACCACGGGTTTGTTCAGTTGATCTGCCACCTTTAAATGGCGAATGAAACTTTCTTCCTGCCACGCCGCTGAGTCCGGGCTGTAATAGTTATCAAGGCCAGTTTCTCCCACTGCCACGACGGCTGGATGGCTGGCAATTCGGATCAAGTCATCGACTTCAGGCAATGCAGGCAACGTTTCCTGGAGCGGATGAACGCCCACAGAAACCAGAACATCCCGATTGGATTCCGCCAGCTCAATCAGTCTTGCCGAACTGTTCAGGTCGACACCGATGCCAAGAAAGGCACCGACACCCCGCTGACGGGCATCGTCAAGTATTGAGGAAAGAGAACTGTGATTGTCGTCCAGATTGAGATGATCCAGATGACAGTGTGAATCCACCAGCACTGTCTAAAGCCTGTTGATTGTGAAATTACATGGTATTGGTGGGCTTGCCCGCTTCCATCAAACCTGCCAGATAGGTTTCAAATTTACCCTGAATGTCACCGTGTTTTTCATTCAATTGGATACCGACACCCTCGCGACGGTTACCGCCCATGCCTTTGGGGGTAATCCAGATGACTTTTCCGGTCAGGGGTAAACGATCCGGTTCTTCCATGAGATCCAGCAAGATGAACACCTCATCACCAAGATTGTAATTTTTTCGTGTAGCAATAAATAAACCGCCATTGATAACAAACGGCATGTAAGCAGCATATAGCGCCTGCTCGTCTTTGATCGAAAGGTTCAAAATACCATTTCGAACGCTACCACTAAACGCTTCCATATCCATAATCAATCCGAAAAATTTAACAGAAGTCTACTATACAAACGTTGGGGACAGCCAACCTGACTGCCTCTTTAAACAAGCATACGTCTCGAGCTTACCCTGCCCGTCTGGACGGAGCCAGTGATAATAGATGCTGCCAATCCAGCATCAGCTCCTCCCACAATAATGATTTATTGGGGTTGCCCCCCGCCTGAAGCCGTCCTTTTATCTGTATAAGTCGATCCAGATAGCGGTAGGCACCAGGGTGCATTTCTTTCGTCTTCAATTCCAGGGCCAGCCGACTGTATAACCAGTCGATCGCCATCAATGTGTCAAGAGACTGGCATTTCTGGGCTGAGACAATAGCACTCAATTGTCCAGAAGCCAGCTCATCGAGCATTTTATCGAAGGAGCGTCGTATCTCCAGCAGGTCTGTCTGAAGAAATTCCAGCGCCAGCAAGGGTCGGCCTTCGGCATACCGCAATAGCTCAGCCTCATTGCTATCGCAATCCGCTATCTTCGATGACAACCAGACATGCACTTCAGCCGGGGCCGGCACGGGGAAAATAATTTTCTGACAGCGACTCCGCACGGTCGCTGACAACCTTGAAAGTTGATGACAGACCAGTATCAACAGTGTTTTTCTGGCTGGCTCCTCAAGTGTTTTCAACAGGGCATTAGCCGCATTAATATTCATCGCATCTGCGGGGGAAATGATCACAATCTTCCACCCACTCTGCTGTGCTGTCTTTTCAGTGAATTCACTCAACTGACGAATGCGGTCAATCCGGATGGCTTTCCCTTCTTCCTCCGGTACTATCCGCAAAACATCCGGATGATTTTGCGAAGTAAACAACGAGCATTGCTTGCAAACACCACATGCCACATGCCCTCGCTGGTTGTCACAAAGAAGTTTTTGCGCCAGGGCGTAGCCAAATTGTTCTTTACCGAGATGTCGAGGCCCACAAAGAACCAGGGCATGCGGTAACTTTTCCTGGCTGATCAGCCTGTTCAGTTGCGCCCACTGGTTTTGTTGCCAGGGATAAGGCTCCGTTACCGGCAACATCACGCGCTACTTTCCAAAAACTGCTTGAGATGTATGGCCAGAGAGCGCTGCACATCGGCAAGCGGCAGCGACGCGTCAACAATCCGATATCGATGCCGCTCTTCACTGGCACGTTGCAGATAACAATCGCGAACCGCGTTGAAAAAAAACAGTTTTTCCTGTTCGAAACGATCTGGCTCACCACGCTCCCTTGCCCGAGCCAGGCCCTGTTTGACTGCAATATCCAACAACAATGTCATATCTGGACGCAATCCGCCCTGTACCAGGCTTTCCAGCTGCGCAATTTTTGCTCTGTCTATCCCGCGCCCGCCTCCTTGATAGGCATAGGTGGCATCGGTAAAACGATCACAGAGAACCCACTGGCCGCGGCGCAATGCCGGCATAATCACTTCTGCTATATGTTGAGCGCGGGCAGCAAACATCAGCAACAATTCGGTATTCTCTGCCACCGGCTCCGCTCTGGGTTTCACCAGTAACGTTCGAATCTCTTCAGCCAGCGGAGTCCCCCCCGGCTCTCTGGTGGCAATATAGGGGATATCATGACGGTCAAGCCATTCACCGATAAAGGCCATATTGGTGCTTTTACCAACACCTTCTCCTCCTTCCACGGTGATAAACTTGGCGCTTTCAGTCTTCATCTCGGTATTCATTATGCTCGCTAGCGGGGGGTTGAGCGGTAATCGGAGCGCCGCTGCAACTGGAATTGTCGGACGGCTTTCAAATGTTCTGCATAGCTGGCGGAAAAGTAGTGACTGCCATCACCCTTTGCCACAAAAAACAGGCTGTCACCCTCTTGGGGGTTTAACACAGCGTGAATCGCGCCGCGTCCCGGCATTGCAATTGGCGTGGGAGGCAACCCATCAATAATATAAGTGTTATAGGGCGTTGCTTTTTGCAAATGCCGGCGCTTGATATATCCCTGATAGTCATCCCCCAACCCATAAATGATCGTGGGATCTGTCTGTAGCTTCATGCCACGTTTAAGTCGTCGCACAAAAACACCGGCTATCTCACCCCGCTCACTGGTGACTCCCGTCTCTTTTTCCACAATCGATGCCAGGATTAAGGCCTCATAGGGCGAGGTGAAGGGTAAGTCCGGCATCCGTTGTTGCCATTCCTCAGCCAACACCACCTGCATTCGTTGATGGGCCTGCAACAAAATATCACGATCACTGTCGCCATAACTATAACTGTACGTATCGGGAAAAAACCAACCCTCGGGGTGTTCAATCTCCAGCGACAGGGTTTCGATAACCTCATCACCGCTCAAATCCGTCAACAGTTTTTCCAACCTAGGCTGTTGATTCAGCAAATGCAACCATTCGGCAAAACGCAAACCCTCGGGAAAAGTAACCTGATGCTGGACAACCCTGCCCTCCGTCAACATGTTAAGCAGATCTCTGGGCGTATCACCCGAATGTAACCTGTATTCTCCAGCCCTGATAGTGCTTTGCCCTGTGACTCTACTCCAGGCAACCAGTACGTCAGGCCACTTCAAGAGGCCCTTTTCTGCCAGACTGCGGGATAACAAGGTCAGCGAGGAACCCGAAGGAACAGTGAAAACAAATTCGTCCTCACCCACCTGCATCGGAGTATCCATGTGCCAGTTGATAACCAGGAAAACAGCGATGACAACGAGCATCAACACGCACATGGCAAGCAGAAAGTAACGATGCATCAGCCGTAACACGGTAAAACTTCCTTGAGACGCTGTTGAATAGATTTGACATGCTCACCCAACGGCCAATGATACCGCTCAGCCAGTGAAACCACGGGCCATATACCAACGACCGAGTTGCATAGGAATACCTCTTCGGAAGAAACCAGCTTTTCCAGTGTTATTCGTGATTCTGTCACTGGAACAGGCAATCCCGGTAGAAGTACCGACATCAGATATTCACGCATCACCCCGGCAACACCGCAGTCCGCAAGGATCGGCGTAAACCATTGGTCATCACGAAAACAAAAAAGATTACTGCTCACCCCCTCAACCACAAGCCCCTGCTGATCGAGCAACAGCCCTTCAGGGTACTCATCTCCCCACTCGGCTCTGGCCAACACCTGTTCGAGTCGGTTGAGGTGTTTCATTCCGGCCAGCGAAGGTGAAATCGCCAATTTTTGATTGCATAAAAAAAGGGGGGTTCCCGTGGAAGACCAGTCACAGCTGTACTTGGGAAACGGAAACCACTGAAACAGATAGTTGGGAGAAACCGACGCCGGTGGCCGATAACCTGCCCCACCAACCCCTGCCGTCAGGACAATTTTAACAATACCCTCATCGGGACAACGCGCTAACAGAGCATCCCGATATTCCACCAGCATTCTCTCGTCACAGGGTATCCCCAAGCGGCTGGCGCCTGCAGCCAACCGCTTACAATGTAATGGCCAAAGAGGAATAGTGCCACCGGACAGCCTTGTTGTTTCAAACAGACCGTGTCCGTAGTAAAGACCACGATCAAACGCATTGACGCAGTTGGTGTCTTCACCATTTATCTGGGTGATGGGAGAGTGGTTATTCATGGGTGCAAATTAAAACAGATAAACGTGCAAAAGACAGGTATAAAAAAACCGCTCAGTGAGAGCGGTTTTTTTGCAATCAATATTAGTAAATTTTATTAACCGAGATTTGCGTTGATGTAATCAATCGCATTTTGAACTGTAGCAATTTTTTCAGCTTCTTCATCGGGAATTTCAGTATCAAACTCTTCCTCGAGAGCCATGATCAGCTCAACGGTATCCAGGGAGTCAGCGCCCAGATCTTCAACAAAGGAAGACTCAGGTTTTACATCTGCTTCTTTAACACCCAACTGCTCTGCGACCATTTTCGCGACACGTTCTTCGATGCTGCTCATGATATTTATTCTCTCCTTTAAATCTTATAGGCTAGTCTGTTGCTTGGCGTGTAGATTTACCCAACAACAAGAAATCTGTAATTAACGGCACATCTGGCGCGCATTTTACCTGTAAAAACCCCGGTGTGTAACCGGTTTCAGGAAAATCCTGTTTTTGTTTTATATTTCAGTAGGTTAAGACATGTACATGCCGCCATTTACGTGTATGTTCTCGCCGGTAATGTAGTTGCCGCCATCACCAACCAAGAAATTCACGACTGCGGCAATCTCTTCAGCTGAACCCAGACGATTCAGAGGTACCTGCGACAATATTGCCTGCTTGCTGGCTTCGGGCAATTCCTTTGTCATATCAGTATCAATAAAACCCGGGGAGACGGCATTTACTGTAATGTTGCGGGGCCCAAGCTCTTTAGCCTGGGAGCGGGTAAAACCGCCAACGCCCGCTTTGGTAGCACAGTAGTTGGTTTGTCCAGCATTACCCATGGAACCGACCACAGAACTGATATTGACAATCCTGCCCCAGCGGGCCTTGCTCATACCACGGAGACAGGACTTGGATAAGCGATAGAGTGAGTTGAGATTCGTGTCAATTACATCAAACCACTCTTCATCCTTCATCCGCATCAGAAGGTTGTCTTTGGTGATACCCGCATTGTTAACCAAAATCAACGGCGCACCATAAGACTCGATTATAGCTGTCAGCACTTCATCAACCGACTCTTGACTGGCGACATCAAGCACCATGCCAACTCCCTTGATGTTTTTTTCGCGAAATCTGGCAGAAATCTGCTCTGCACCAGATGCGGAAGTCGCCGTACCTACAACAATGGCACCTTGCGCACCCAGGCCATCGGCAATTGCCGCACCAATCCCCCGGGTAGCACCGGTAACCAAAGCCACTTTATCTATAACACTCATCACTACTCCTTTACTGCTGGCAGGCAGTTACAACCCTGCCAGTGATTTGGTCAAATTATCACTGTCTTCTGTGGCATATGTCGTCAATGAGGGGGCGATACGCTTGCACAAGCCTCCCAATACCTTGCCGGCACCACACTCCACCACGGTATCAATACCTGAAGCAACGAGGGTATTGACACACTCCACCCACTGCACCGGCTTAAAAATCTGCTCAATCATCACGTGCTTGATACACTCCGGATCAGACTCGGTTTTTGCATTGACATTGTGGACTATTAATACTTCCGGTGCGGAAAATTGGGTGGCCAGGATTTCGGTGGCCAGACGATCCGCAGCGGGCTTCATCAAGCCAGTATGGAATGGCGCACTCACGGGCAGCGGCATGGCACGTTTGGCTCCGGCTGCCTTGCAACCTTCAATCGCACGTTCAACGGCAGCCGAATTTCCCGCTATAACCACTTGGCCGGGGGAGTTAAAGTTGACTGCAGAAACCTCTTGTCCTTCACAGGCCTGCGCACAGATTTCTTTGATCAAACCGTCATCCAGACCCAGTATGGCAGCCATAGCGCCTTCACCCCTGGGCACAGCCTCCTGCATGTAGGCACCGCGATTGCGCACCAAGCGCACGGCATCTTCGAACGCGACAACACCAGAGCAGACCAGCGCAGACCATTCGCCAAGACTGTGGCCCGCCATCAGGGCCGGGCGGGCACCGCCCTCCTGCTGCCAAATTCGCCAGACTGCGACACTGGCGGTCAAAAGCAAGGGCTGGGTGCGCTCCGTCAACGTAATAACTTCCTGGCTGCCCTTTTGCACCATATTCCATAGGTCATAATGGAGCACATCCGAAGCTTCGGCAAAAGTATCCTGTACCGTCGCGTACTTCTCTGACAATTCAGAAAGCATGCCAATTTTTTGGGATCCCTGCCCCGGAAAGACAAATGCCAGATTATTTTTCATTGATTACCTCTGTATTACCACAGCTTATTGATTATTCTCGGACAGGCGCTTTTCAATCAATGCGGGAAGATCCTGCTCTGCTTCATTGAGGGCCACCTCTATTGCTCTGGCGAAACCCCATTGATCAGCACTACCGTGGCTTTTAATAACAATGCCCTGCAGCCCAAGAAAACTGGCGCCATTATACCGTGCCGGGTCAACACGTTTAAGTAGCCGCCCGAGGGCGGGTTTCAGAAACAGCGCACCAAACCTGGCCAATACAGTTTCACCCAAGGCATCCCTGATCTGCTTTTGAAGCAGTTTTGCCACACCCTCGCCAGCTTTCAGAGCAATATTGCCACTGAAACCATCACAAACCACAATATCGGCCTCTCCGTTAAAGAGTGCGTCGCCCTCAACAAATCCAATGTAATGAATGTCGGGATTGGTTTTGAATAAAGCTGCAGCATCGAGAATTTCCTGTTTCCCTTTAAGTGATTCCACACCGATATTCAGCAATCCCACTGCCGGGTTGGCATTGCCATCTACCTCCGCCGCCACCAGAGACGCGATCAGTCCAAACTGGTACAGCTGCTCAGCCGTGCACTCTAAATTTGCACCCATATCCAGCAAATAGGTGAACCCACGCACAGTTGGAATCCGGGCGCCGATCGCGGGGCGACTGATACCGGGCAGGGCCCCCAGCTGAAACAGCGACATGGCCATGAGCGCACCGGTATTGCCCGCACTGACACAGGCCGCCGCCTGTTTAGTTGCAACCAGCTCAATAGCATGCCACATGGATGAATCCCGTTTATTGCGCAGGGCAAATGACGGTTTGTCATCCATAGAAACAAACTGGGAACAATGACGGACTTGAAGACGTTCAGGAAAATTGTCATCAGCAAGACGGAGTTGTTGCTGGATCTGTTGTGCATCACCAAAGAGAACAACCCGTAGATTGGGCTGCTGGCGAAGAATATCGAGGGTCGCAGGGACAGTTGCGCGAGGACCGAAGTCCCCGCCCATGGCGTCAATGGCAAGACAGTGTGAGTCAGCCAAAAATAACAAATCTAACGCAGCGGATCAGTCTTCAGCTGAAGAGATCACTTTCTTGCCACGATAAAAGCCGTCAGCAGTAACCTGATGGCGAAGATGTTTTTCACCACTAACCGGATCGGTAGACAGGGTAGGACCTGTCAGGGCATCGTGAGCACGACGCATACCGCGTTTGGATCGGGTTTTACGACTTTTTTGAACGGCCATTTTCTTTCTCCTGAATACTACTTGTTAATTGTTGGAGCCACTGTTCTTCAGCTGCTTCAAAATACCAAAAGGGTTTTTAGCGGATTCTTCAGCGGGAGCATCTCCCGTAGAGTAACCGGCAACATCATTGCATTGATCCTTGGGGTGATAGGACACAAACGGCAATGTTAAAAGTAATTCATCCTCAAGCACTTCAGCCACGTCTGCAGCTTCACTGTCGACAAGCCATGGATCCAGGTCTTTAGGTAACGACACAGCCTCTTCTTCTGACCAGACTATACCCAATCTGAACACTGCAGACAGCGCTATCGGCATCGCCTCCAGGCATCGCTGGCAGGGAACCAAGACAGACGTTGAAACTGAGCCTGTCATCACCCTGCGACCCTGTTCGGCTGTATCAAACCTCAGCTCGACGACAATGGGTTCAACAATCTCAATTACCGCCTCTTTCAACCTGTCACAGAAAGCCTGATCCAGCTCGCCGGAAATTGCCACACCCTGATGTGCAAGACGGCGGGGCTCTAGTATCCGCGGCAAGAAGCTTCTCATGGGGGGCATTGACATAGGCGCGCCATAATAGTGATATGACCTTGATCTGTCAAAGAAAAACTGGGTCCAATATCACTGGTTTTTAGTCCTGATTTTCCCCCTCTAGGACAATAAAAGATCATTTGGAGTTTTATCATGAAAAACCTCGTACTGGCCTCTTCCTCACCCTATCGGCGAGAGCTGTTG
>DDNV01000001.1 GCA_002341315.1 Cellvibrionales bacterium UBA2511 | reverse complement strand
CAACAGTGCCGCAGCCAGAAACATGTGGTTGCCATCGTCGCAGGCCACCAGTGCATCATCAGGCATGTGCTGTCTAAGCGCGGTAAAAAAACGGGCCGGGTTGACCCGCTTTCCGGATTGTTTCTGCCAGTCAGCCAGATAGTTCCGCTTGTCGGTAGCGATTTTTGTGAGCAATGTGTTGTCAGGGGCTGAAGTCGGTACATGTTTATTGATGGCCTCTGTCAGTGCTGCAGCCACGTCGGCCGCATCGCCAAGCAGAGTCTGCTTTGCCGGGTAATTGGCATTGAATACCGCCGGGTTTATATCCACATGGATCAAGGCATCCGGCATGTTGAGACCGTAGTTGCCGGTGGGTATTTCCGAAAAACGGGTAGCGATTGCCAACAGACAGTCACAGTTGGCAAAGGCGTGTTGTGCCGCTGGTACTGCAGCGGGGCCAAAGCCCATGCCGGTATGCAGGGGATGATTGGCGGGAAACACGCTCAGCCCCTGCAGGGTAGTCGCAACCGGGGCATTCAGGTGGGACGCCAATGCCTGTATTGACTCACTTGCTTCGCGAGCACCCCAGCCAATCAAGATTCCCGGATGTTCGGCCTTTGCCAGCATCTCGGCGGCCAGCTCGATGGCGGCCATATCCAGTGGGGGGGTGATGCGATGCCCATCGAAAACGGGCAGGGACCCGTTATCGATGCTGTGGGTTTGCAGATTAACCGGAATTTCCACAAATACCGGGCCGGGCTCCCCTTCTATTGCAGTGCGGTAGGCCTCAAAAATGGTGGGCACAATGTCCGAGAGGTGTTCTACCAGAAAGGTTGCTTTGGTGATCGGCGTCAACAGGGCACGGTGGTCGATATCCTGTCGCTGAAAACGGTGATTGGTCTGGTAATCAATACCACCGGCAATGACCAGCATTGGAATGCCGCCGAGAAACGCTTCTCCAATACCGCTTGCTGCATGGGTGACGCCGGCACCGGGGATAACCAGCAGTGTGCCAATCGACCTGGTTGTACGACTGATGGCATCGGCCATGAAAGCAGCTGAAGCCTCGTGGGTCACCAGGGAGGGGGTGATAGTGTCGGACTGTTGGAGTTCAGTATAAATAGCCGTATTGTGAAAACCGGGTATCCCGAAGGTGTGTGTGACACCAATCTGTTCCAGTGCGTACCGGGTGAGCCAGGCGCCGGTCTTTTTCATTCGTCTCCCCAGATATCCTGAACTGCAACGGCTTGATGCTATGAGACGCGCGGGCCCGAGTCAACGTGGTAGTGTAGCGTTGTTCCCTGCCATCCGGTTTTGGCAAACAACCTCAGCTGATTGCACCGGTAGTTCTCACCCGTTTGGCGCCTTTGGTGACCGGTAACTGGCGCATCATCCTGCGTCGCTCAATACGCCCGTCGATGACATTTTTCAGGGCGATCAGCATGCCGGCCACCAGAAAAGCACCGGGAGGCAGGATAATCACGAGAAACCCGTAACCATTGCCAAATAACTGCAGGGCCCAAGTTTCCGCTATGGGGCCAAACAGCAGGTGCATGTTGGCAAACAGAGTGCCACTGCCCAGAATTTCCCTGATAGCCCCGATTGCAAGCAGCACCAGCCCGAAACCGGCACCCATCATCAGTCCATCCAGTGCAGAGGCCCCCACAGGGTTCTTGCTGGCAAATGCTTCAGCGCGTCCGAGGATGGCACAATTGGTGACAATCAACGGGATAAAAATACCCAGAATGACATACAGTTCATAGGTGAATGCCTGCATCAGCAATTCCGTGCAGGTGGTAAATGTGGCAATAATCATGACAAAAGCCGGAATTTTGACCGCTTCGGAAACCCGGTGGCGAATCATTGACACGACAATATTCGAGCCTACCAATACCAGCATGGTGGCAAGACCCAAACCCAGGGCATTGACCACTGACCCGGTGACGGCCAGTAAGGGGCAAAGGCCAAGTAACTGAACCAGTGCAGCATTGTTTGTCCACAGGCCATTGCGGGTAATCTCGCGATAGCTGGTCTCATCCGCCATTTTTGGCATCCTCTTTTGCTGGTGGTGGGTTCGAAACAGGCCGTTGAGCGGCTTTCAGGAGTTGCTCCCGGTTTTCCTTAAAATATTGCAGGGACTTGCGCACCTGATTAACCACGGCCCGGGGGGTGATGGTGGCGCCGGTGAACTGGTCGAAATTTCCGCCGTCTTTTTTCACTTTCCATTTGTCAGGGGTCGGGTTGCGAAGTGATTTGCCGTTGAAGCCCAGAATCCAGTCACTCTTGTTCAGATCGACCTTATCCCCCAGGCCGGGTGTTTCCCGGTGTGAAATCACTCGAACCCCAGCCACTGTACCATCCATGTTGATACCGATAATCATCTGAATGTCGCCACTGTAACCATCCCCGGCTACAGAGGGCAGTATGACGGCGACCGGCTCATCACCCTGGCGGGCGATGTTGGCTAGGCCCTCTTCGACCCCGAGCATTGGCCAGAATTCAGCGGGGATGGCCACGGTATCCACCAGCAAATTATTGGTGTGTCTGTCCAGCGGGACGATTTCCAGTAGGGCACGCTTGGCTACCTCCCGCTTGGCCTCGGCGATGGGTTCCTCCGTCCCGAGGTAGGTGACGGATAGCAGCGTTGCAGTAATCAGGGCAAACAGGCCCAACAGCAGGCTGTTGAAGCTGATGGACCTGACCAGTGAGGCCATGCTCATTCCTTTTTCTCCGTAGCCCGGCGGGATTTTTTGTGGCCATAGGTTCGGGGCAGCGTGTAATTGTCAATCAGGGGTGCGGCAAAATTCATCAATAACACCGCGAAAGCCACGGCGTCCGGATAGCTGCCCCAACTGCGAATAATGAATATCAGCACCCCGATAAGCGCACCGAAAATCAGTCGGCCACGGTTACTGGTGGCGGAACTGACCGGGTCGGTCAGAATAAAGAAAGCGCCCAGCATGGTGCCCCCAGAGAGCAGGTGCATGAGGGGTGAGCCATGACTGGCGGAGCTGCCACCGTCATAAAACAGCGCTGCACAGAGACTGAGACTGGCCAGCATGGCAACCGGGCCGTGCCAAGTAAATACCCGGCGATACAGTAAAAAACAGCCCCCCAGTAAAAAGCCCAGGTTGACCCACTCCCAACCGGCCCCGGCCCAGCGGGCGAGACTGAACAGAGGATCCTGTTCGTACAGTTGGGCGATCAGCAGACCGCTGTTCTGACGGAGGGTGTCCAGTGGCGTTGCAGCGGTAAAGGCGTCCACCGTTCCAGCGCCGGGCAGTCCAAGGACGATTTGTAATGAGGCCAGGAACCCTGGCGGAGAGACGCCCTCTGCATACAGCGGTAGTGGTGCCGGCCATGCGGTCATCTGCACGGGAAAGGAAATCAGGAGCACCACGTAGCCCACCATGGCGGGGTTAAACGGGTTATAGCCCAGTCCGCCGTAGAGGTGTTTGGCGATCAGGATAGCGAAGCTGGTGCCGACAACGACCACCCACCAGGGTGCCAGGGGCGGCAGGGCCAGCCCCAGCAGTACGGCGGTGACCAATGCACTGTTGTCGCTCAGATAAAACATCACCGGGCGCTTGCGAAGGCGCATCACCGCAGCTTCACAGAGTACGGCTACGGAGCCTGCCAGCAGAATATTGATCACTGAGCCCCAGCCGAAAAACAGGGTCAGTGCGATCAGACCGGGAATGGTCGCGAGCAGTACCAGCCGCATCACCGAGGCCGTACTCTGGGCCGTGTGCGCATGAGGTGATGTGATTTTAAGCAACGCCATAGCGGGGTCCGGTCAAGGGTGATATTCGGCGAGCTGTTGCTCGGCTTCGGTCAGTCTGACCTGCAGCTTTTCAACAGCGGTACGCAGGCTGTCCACATGTTCGGAGCGCTCTGCTTCCGCTTCTCTCAGTTTGATACGTGCTTTTTCCAGTCGGCTTTTCAGGGAGGTGACAGTTTCGCGCAGTTTATCCTCTTCGGACATGCTGGCCAGTTCTGCCACCCGTGCCTGTGCGCGGGCTATGGCCGATGAGGCCGCATCAGCGCTGTCGTCATCGGCAGTCGATGGCTGGGCAGTGACGGTATTCAGTTGCTGTTGTGCGTCCAGTAGCTTGTTCTGTAATTTCTCCAGGCCAGCCTGCAGGGCATTGACGTGCTCTGACTCGCTGGCCCGTGCCTCGTCCAGTTTTGCTTTGGCTTTCTCAATGCGTCCCTCCAGGGCAACCACTGACTGACGGAGCTGTTCCTCTGCCGGGAGATCGCGGGTGGCCGCTGCGCGGGCCTGAGCCCGTGCAATCGCGTTAGCTGCCGCATCGGTAGTTTGCTGAGTGACGGGCGTGCCGGACGCATTGTCCGGGAGTGCCGCCAGCGCCTGCTGTGCGTCGGCCAGTTTGGCCTGTTGCTTCTCAAGACCGCTTGTCAGGGCAGCCTTCAGCGTCTCATCATCGCTGTCGGCAATCTTCTGCCGGGTGACCGCAATCCGTTCCTTGCAGCTGGCAATTTTCTTTTCCAGAGTATCCTTGGGGCTGGCCTGTAGCCGTTCCATCACTTTATCGGTATCCGATGCCCCTGCAGTATTGTCGAGCTGTGCCCGTTTGCTGCGGGCGTCCTCAAGTCTTCGCCGGGCATCTTCCACGGCCGCCAGGGCCTGTTCCTGTTGCTGCTCCGTGCCTTCCTTGCGGATGGTCTCCAGCCGTTTCTCAACTGAGTGCAAATGACTTTCTGCGCGGGCAATGCTGCGCTCCAGTCTGGCCTGCTGCTCTGCGGGAGAGGCCTGATGCTCGGCTGCACGTGCCATTGCGGTCTTGACAATGTCTTCGCTTTCCTGGGGTTTGTCGCCGCGCCCGGCAGTCATGGCCTTGGCCTGTTCAGCCGCCTGCTTGCGGGCTTCCCGCTTGGCGGTTCTGGCCATTTCTTCCTGCTCCTTGCGGGCTTTCTGGAACTCGAATCGCGCTCTGGCCCGATCGGATTTGATTTTTTCCTGTGCCTGTTTGCGAATTTCACCTTTTGAGGCACGGTAATACTGCACCAGAGGGATATTGCTCGGGCAGACATAGGAACAGGCGCCACACTCAATGCAGTCGAACAGGTTGTGGGCTTCCAGCCGCTCGTGGTTGTGGGACTGGGCATACCAGAATAGCTGCTGAGGAAGCAGGCTGGTGGGACAGGCTTCCGCACACATGCCACAACGAATGCAGGGCTGGGCCGGTGGTGGGGTCGGGGCTTCTTCCCACGACGCGGCGAGGATGCAATTTGTGGTCTTGATGACAGGTATGTCCGGGTCGGTGAGAGTGAAACCCATCATCGGACCACCCATGATCAGTCTGGAACAGTTGTTTTCGTCAAAACCGTTATGGGCCAGCAGGTGCGTGATAGGTGTTCCGATCAACACCTCATAGTTCCGGTTGGTTGAGCAGGCCCGTCCGGTGACCGTCGTAATTCGGGAAATCAGTGGCTCACCGAGATAAATTGCTTTTTGTACCGCGAAAGCCGTGCCCACATTCTGGCAGACAATGCCTATGTCGGCGGGTAGTCCACCGCTGGGGACTTCGCGGCCAGTGAGGATCTGAATGAGCTGTTTCTCGCCACCGGAGGGGTAGCGAGTGGGAAAACTGACCAGCTGAATGTGGGTGTCCCGGACAAAGGGCTCTAGTGCCGCACGCGCCTCGGGCTTGTTGTCCTCAATGCCGATCAACACCTGCTCTGGGTGCAGAATATGCTGAAGTATCTCGATACCCGCAACGATCTGCTCGGCGTGGTAACGCATGGCACTGTCGTCGGCCGTGATGTAAGGCTCACACTCGGTGCCATTAACGATCAGCGTATGAATTTTCTGCTCGGGGCGCGCCTTGAGTTTGACCGAGGTCGGGAAGCCCGCACCGCCCAGGCCGCTGATGCCTGCCTGACGGATAACTTCCAGCAGGGTCGCGGGCTCCAGGCTCTGGTAATCACTCATTGGGCTGAGTTCACACCACTGATCCTGGCCATCCACGTCAAGAGTAATAGCCCATTCCTCAAGGCCTGAGGCGTGCGGGTAGGGCGCGGGCCCAATCGCGGTCACTGTGCCGGAGGTGGGCGCATGCAGCGGGCAACTGATCATCCCGCTGNNCTTGTTGTCCTCAATGCCGATCAGGACTTCTTCCGGTCCCCCCAGGATATAGCTGAGGATCTGGATGCCCTCCACAATGGCTTCCGCCCGCTCGCGCATCAGCATGTCGTCGGCAGTGATATAGGGTTCGCACTCCGATCCGTTGATAATCAGGGTGGTAATGGTTTTGCGTGGAGTCAGTTTGACTGCCGATGGAAAACCGGCACCACCGAGGCCAGCAATGCCGGCGTGGCGGATCATTTCCAGTAATTTGGCCGGGCTGTAGTCCTGAAAGGCGTATGTCGTATCGATGCCGACATGGTCAATCCACTGTTCCTTCCCATCGGGAATCAGTGTGACGCAGCGGGCCGCCATGCCCGAGGGGTGGGGGATCGGGTACTCACTGATATCGCTGATGGTGCCCGATGTGGGGGCGTGAACACCGACACTGACCAGTCCGCTGGGCTCGGCGAGCTCCTGTCCTTTGAGAACACGGTCTCCGGTGGCCACCAGCAGTTTGGCGGGCGCGCCGATATGCTGGTTGAGCGGGATGACCAGTTTTTCCGGCAAGGGGAGAACGTCAATCGGTAACTGTACCGACTGGTGCTTGTTTTCCGGAGGGTGGACGCCGCCGATCAGATCCCAGACTTTTCTCATGCCGCCTTGTCTCCCCGGTCCGTGGCGATGATCTCGGCAGGGTATCTCTGGGCTTTAATCTGTTCCTCTGCGGGCGGTGGCATATCCCAGGTCCAGTCAGACAGCCCCTGGGGTACCGGGATCATATCAATGCAGTCCACCGGGCAGGGTTCCACACACAGGTCGCAACCGGTGCACTCGCTGGCGATGACGGT
>DDNV01000086.1:511-32187 GCA_002341315.1 Cellvibrionales bacterium UBA2511 | reverse complement strand
TGACAAAGCTGCGGCAAACCCCGGGCGACGCACCGAACAAATAGAGTAACAACCAGAAGTAGCGGCGGAAATTGCGAATCAGGGCAAAGTAGTTTTCAGTTTTAAAATCCTGTAGCGACTGGTCGGGGTTTTCTGCCTTGCGCAACATCTCCCAGAGTGAATCCGGGGCTGAAAAATTGTAGTGGATACCGGCAATCGTTTGCATCAGTCGGCCATAGCGGTGGCCCAGGCCAACCCGGTAAACACTTTTCATCTTGCCGATATTGGAGGTGCCGTAATAGCCTACCGGGATATCACTGTCGCCACTGAGCTGGCAGGGCATACTGCTGGCCCAGAGCAATTCATCGCCAATCCTGTGGTAAGTGAAGCGGTGGATATCCTCCAGAGTTTGCAGCACCAGATCGGCATCCCTGGAAGGCGGGGTAATGAATTCCAGTAACGCCTCCGAGTAATCTGTGGTGATTTTCGGGTGGGTCAACGCAGACCCCAATGCCAATGGGTGGGGAGTCTGTGCCAGTTTGCCGGCTGGTGTCACCCGCAGGCTCTCCTTCTCAATACCTCTGACCATCCCGGTCAGGAGCTGATCCCCGGACGCGTCAGTCAGTAGGGCCAAACGGTTTTTTAGTAGCGGCAAGTTAAATTCCTTATCAGGCAAAAATCGTGTTCTTGTCTTCCCGGGCAAGTAGCACCCTGCAGAGCAAAGGGTTGAACGTGGATGATTTCCGGCTGGTTAAGTGTAACTGAATTGCCGCCATTGCAAGAGTCCATGGGCTGTCACAAAATCCCTAAAAAAGTGCCATAAGGCTGTCATGCCACAGTCACACCATGAATCCACTCAAATGACAGGATGAGTGTGAGTGGAATGAGAGTGACAGTATTTGGTGGAGGCTATGTGGGACTGGTGACCAGTGTGTGTCTTGCCCATGTTGGCCATCAGGTTTCTTGCATTGATCATGATGCACTGAAAATAAATGCGTTGCGTCGAGGGATAGCCCCTATTTTTGAACCCGGTCTGGAGGACTATCTGGTAGAAACGCAGCGGGAGGGATCGTTGGTGTTTACGACCGACGTCGCCGAAGCCGTTACCCATGGCGAAGTGATTTTTATCGCCGTGGGCACGCCCTGTGATGAAGATGGTGAGGCGGATACCCGACATGTCCTGTCAGTGGCAGACACCATTGGCCAGTATCTGCAGGACTCTGCCGTGATTGTTAATAAATCCACGGTGCCCGTGGGCACAGCCGATGAAGTGAGGGCCCTGATTGAAAAGAAGCTCCATCATCGTGCGCTCGATATACCCTTTGACGTGGTGTCAAACCCCGAGTTTCTGAAAGAAGGTGCAGCCATCGGTGATTTTATGAGGCCGGACCGGATTGTACTTGGCACTGGTTCCGAACGGGCCACCGGTATTATGCGGGAGCTTTATGCACCGTTTAACCGAAATCATGAAAAATTAATGGTCATGGACGTCCGCTCAGCGGAACTGACCAAATACGCAGCAAATGCGATGCTGGCCACCAAAATCAGTTTTATCAATGAGATAGCGAATCTTGCCGAATACCTGGGTGCCGATATCGAAAAAGTTCGTCTGGGCATTGGTGCGGACCCCCGTATTGGTTACCATTTTATTTACCCTGGTTGTGGTTACGGGGGCTCCTGTTTTCCAAAGGATGTCCGTGCCCTGCAGGTGACGGCTGAAAAAGTGGGTTACCAAACATCCCTGTTGTCGGCTGTACAGCAGGTGAACAGCCAGCAGAAACAGAGGTTGTTTGAGAAGCTCTATCATTACTTTAAGGGTGACCTGAAGGGGAAAACCATTGCCGTGTGGGGGTTGGCATTCAAGCCTAGAACTGATGATATGCGCGAGGCCCCGAGCAGGGTGCTATTGGAGTCTCTCTGGCAGCATGGCGCCCTGGTACAGGCATACGACCCGCGTGCCATGGAGGAGTGTCAGCGCATCTACGGCGATCGCGACGATCTGGTGCTGGCAGGCACCAAAGAGTCTGCGGCGAAGGGTGCTGATGGATTGGTGATCTGTACAGAATGGAAACACTTCTGGGCACCTGACTTTGCAGCGCTTGCCGAGAAAATGAATCGACTTTTGATTGTCGATGGTCGCAACCTGTTTGATCCCAGGCGGGTTGCCGAAGCCGGTTTTGATTATCTGACAATGGGGCGGACGGGTGTCGCAGGGGTCAATAGTCACACTGCAGTGGTAGGCGCGCACAATACGTTGGCGCAAGCAGTGACCTGATTGTCCCTGAGGCTGTTGGCTGTTTCTTCAGGAGAGCCTCGGTAGCGAATACGGGGCACTGATCGTACTGTCATTGGCTGCCTGATCGCACTTGATTGCCTGTTGCAGGTCACCCCAGTGAAGCAGCTCGAGTTTGCCCTGACGATGTTCGACCAATGCCGTGCAGCTCTCCACCCAATCGCCATCATTGCAATAGAGAATCCCATCGATCGTTCGGATTTCCGGTTGGTGGATGTGCCCGCAGACAATACCGTCTGCTTCCTGACGAGCGGCTTCTTTGGCCGCTGCTTCTTCAAAAGCGATGATGGCCGCACGGGCATTTCTGACCCGGTTTTTCACGTACTGAGCGAGCGACCAGTAGGGCAGCCCCCACCAGCGTCTCAATATGTTGCTCCAGCGGTTAAAATGTAGCAGCAGGCTGTAGCCGGCGTCCCCCGCCAGGCGCGCAAACCGGTTGCACAGCACGGCATGATCGAACTCATCACCGTGCAGCAAGAGTAATTTTTTGCCTTCGTGGGTGGTGTGGACAAATTGCTGGTGTATCTCGATGTTGAGCAGCACGGTGCCAGCCACTTCTCTCATCAGATCATCGTGATTGCCCGGTATATAAATCACCCGGGTGCCGTTATTTGCCAGATCGATGATTTTGCGCAACACCTCGTGGTGACTGGGGGGCCAGAGAAAAGAGCGTTTCATGGCCCACAAATCGACCACATCGCCTACCAGGTAGAGCCGGTTGGTGTGGGTTTTATTGAGGAAGTCCAGCAAGAAATTTGCCTTGCAGTCCCGGTAGCCCAGGTGAATATCCGATAGCCATATGGCGTTATAGTGCATAGCTGGCCTCACAGTTTTAATTACAGAGCTTTGTTGGAAACTTAGTGGCCTCAGATGACGGGGGCATGGCATATTGAAGAAGCTTTGATGACAGCAACTGTTTTGAGGTGAGATTCGTATTTTTTGCAGATTACCGTCAGTTTGATTGCTGCAAGGGCCGGGATATCACGCGATCCTGTGATAATGTCACTTTCCCCGATTTGAAGGATGATCAATAGACCATGGGTCGATTAAAAAGAGCGCTTGTTCCCCTGGTGATTGTGCTGGTGGCCATTCTGGTGGTGGTTGTACTGGCCGGTATCAGGCCCGAGCCCATTCAGCAGCCCCGGGTGGAACCGGTGCCGCCGGAAATTTCCGCTATGACAGCCATTCCGGCGCGCCGCCAGGTCAGTGTGCTGACCCAGGGCACGGTTCAGCCCAAGGTTGAAGTGTCGCTGGCTGCCCAGGTTGCCGGACAGGTGCTGTCTGTTTCACCAAATTTTGTCGATGGTGGTTTTTTCAGTGAAGGCGAAGTGCTGTTGCAACTGGATGCCAGAGACTACGATATCGAAGTCATCCGGGCATCATCACGGGTTGCCGAGGCGGAGAAAACCCTTGCCATGGAGCGCGGACAAGCCAGGCAGGCAAAGCGAGAGTGGCGGGATTTGGGTAATAGAGAAGGCAACGCATTGTTTCTGCGCGAGCCACAGTTAAAGGCGGCAGAAGCTGCCCTGGCCGGGGCCAGGGCGGATCTCGAGCAGGCCCGTATCAATCTGGAGCGTACGACGATTGTTGCACCCTTTGATGGTCTGATACGCCAGACACAGGTGAACCGCGGACAGTATGTGGGTTCCGGCATGCAGGTGGCAGAGATTTTCGCGACACATACCATGGAGGTACGCCTGCCATTAACGGCGAGTCAGGCGTCGCGCTTGAACCTGCCGCTCCGGCCCGAAGCCGACAGCCCGCTTCAGGTGACCCTGTCGGCGAGGTTTAACGGGCAACAGGCCAACTGGCCGGGCCTGCTGGTGCGGACAGATGCCACGGTTGATACGCGAAGTCGGGTCATTTACGGGATTGTTGAGGTAACCAATCCCTATCAGTATTCGCCACCTCTGGTGGCGGGTCTGTTTGTCAATGCGGAGGTGGCGGGCCGCTCCTTTGATGCAGTGGTTCGTGTGCCTCGCCAGGCCCTGTATGAGAAAGATCAACTGCTCGTGCTGGATGAGGAAAACCGGTTGCGTACAGGCTCTGTTCGGGTACTGCAGGTACTGGAGGAAAGCCTGTTGATCACGGGTATACCGGAGGGGCAGCTGATCCTGCTGGAGAGGCCGGGTTATATCGTGGAAGGGATGAAGGTGTCTCCAGTGCTTGTGTCGGCGCCGGACCTCCCATGAGCACGTCAGGTCGGGGGTTGATTCATTGGTGGGTCAGCAATCCCATTGCGGCCAATTTGTTGATGTTGATGGTACTGGTGGGTGGCCTGACCAGTTTGCCTGACCTCGACAAGGAAATGTTTCCGAAAATACCGAGGGACGTAGTTCAGGTCGAGGTGCCCTACCCGGGTGCCGGGCCGCGGGAGGTTGAAGAGCAGATCTGTATCCGCATCGAAGAGCAGGTGCATGATCTGGATGGTATCGAGGAGCTGCGTTCGTTTGCCTATCAGGGTATGGGGCGGATTGAGATAGAAGTGGCCGACGGTCACGATACCCAGAAGTTGCTCAATGATGTGAAATCCCGAGTCGATGCCATTAATACGCTCCCCGTGGATTCCGAGCGACCACGGATCAAAGAGGTGTTGGCAAGAACCCAGATTCTCAGCCTGGCTCTGGCAGGGCCGATGGCGGAAGATGACCTCAAGCGACTTGCCGAGTCCATCCGCGATGAGGTCATCGGGTTACCTGGTGTCACTCTGGCGGAAATAGGTGGCACGCGGCCTGAAGAGGTCGCTGTGGAAATAGCCGAGGAAACACTGCGCCGTTACCAGCTGACGTTTGAGGACGTTGTTGCCGCCATACGGCGTTCATCGGTCAATTTGCCCGCCGGTGAGGTGCGCGAGCAAGCGGGGGACATTGTCCTGCAGACCCGGGGGCAGGCCTACCAGCGGGAAGATTTTGAACGCATTGTGGTCTTGCGCGATACCGACGGTACACAGGTTCTGTTGGGTGATATTGCCCGTATCAACGACGGTTTTGCAGAGCAGGATCTGGTGTCCATGTTCAATGGCAAGCCCGCTGTATTTATCAACCTTTTCAATACCCGCAATCCCGATGTTGTGGCTTCCTCGGAGGCCGTCAGAGCTTATGTCGCGGAGAAGTTACCGAGTCTTCAGCCGGGCGTCGAGTTGGTGGTGTGGCGCGATTTGTCAGTATACCTGGGCAGTCGAATTGATCTGCTGTCAAAAAATGCACTCGGTGGGTTATTGCTGGTGTTCGGTCTGCTGGTGCTGTTTTTACGTCCGGCGCTGGCTTTTTGGGTGGCGGCGGGAATAGGTATTTCCTACGTGGGTACTCTGTGGTTAATGCCCTACCTGGGGATTAGCGTCAATATTGTCTCGTTATTTGCTTTTCTGCTTATCCTCGGCATCGTGGTGGATGACGCCATTGTGGTGGGTGAAAGTATCTACTCGCATCATGAACGCGGCCTGAACGGCAATGACAGTGCTTCGCTGGGGGCCCTGGCAGTTTCAAAGCCGGTCACTTTTGCCGTTTTGACCACGATCATAGTGTTTGTGCCGATGCTGCTGTTACCTGGTGATTCCAGCAAACTGATGGCAGAAATGCCCAAGGTGGCGATTATTGCGCTGACATTTTCGCTGCTGGAGTCCTTCCTGATTTTACCGGCTCATCTGCGCCATCTGAAACCCGAGAAAGAGGCTACATGGCTGTTTGCAAAATGGTTGAAGAAAGCGAGAAGCGGGGCTTCCCGGTCGATGAAGCAGTTTGCGGATCATCAGTTCCGGCCGGTGCTGGAAAGTTGCCTGCGTCACAGCGGTATTACCATGGCGCTGTTTCTGGGGGTTCTGATTGTCATACTGGGGGTTTTCTTTACCGGTTGGTTGCGCGTCGCTTTTTTCCCGGTGGTTGAGGGGGAGTACCTGCGGGCATCAGCCGAGCTGCGGGAAGGTGTCAGTTTCGATCGCACTCTGGCCGTTATGCGACAGATAGAAGGGGGCGTAGAGGGGTTAAAGCAGGAGCCTCTGTTGATTGGCGAGGATGGGCGCTCGGTCATTGAAAACCACTATGCCGAAAGTCGGGAAAACATCGTCTCGGTTGTTCTGGAGTTATCCAGTAACGAAACCCGCTCGATTTCGTCAAAGGCCGTGGCTGAGCTCTGGCAGAAACATATCGGGGCTGTTGAAAATGTCGAGGACTACCGGGTTGAATATACCCTGATGGGGCGGCCCAAGGAGATCAACTTGCTTCTCAGGGGCAAGCAGATTGATGAGTTGCGTTTGGCTTCGGTGGAAATTGAGTCCCTGCTGCTGGATTACCCCGGGGTCTTCAATGTCTCCAGTTCGTTTCGTACAGCGAGCAAAGAAATCGAAATCAGTCTTAAAGACAATGCGGACACGCTCGGAATCGGTTTGAGTGATATTGCCGGACAGTTGCGCAATGCATTTTATGGTGTCGAGGCTCAGCGCATTCCACGGGAGCGGGAGGATGTCAAAGTCATGGTTCGTTATCCTGAAGCGGAGCGAGCCCGGGTATCGTCACTGGATGAGTTGCGTATCCGGACGGATGATGGTCGTGAGTTGCCTTTCAATGCTGTGGCGGATATCGCGTTTGTGCCGGGGTATACCGAGATCAAGCGCCGTGATCGCAAGCGAATGGTCGAGATAGAAGGTGAGCTGGTTAGTGGGGCCGCTTCTGCCGATGAGATCGTGGCAGTGTTTATGCGGGACCACTGGTCCGAGCTGGTGAAGAAGTTCCCGGGATTAACGCTGGAAATTGACGGTGCACAGAAAGATCAGAAAGCCTTTGAAATAGGCTTTTTACAGATGATGGCGCTGGCACTATTGGCCATTTATACCTTGCTCGCCGTGGAGTTCCGATCATACTGGCAGCCGGTTATTGTGCTCAGCGCTGTACCGTTTGGTATTGCCGGAGCCATTATTGGCCACCTGTTGTTCGGCAAGGAAATCAGCATGCCCTCAATGATGGGAGTGCTGGCCGCCGCCGGGGTGGTGGTCAATGATAATCTTGTGCTGATTGATCGCATCAACCAGCTGAAAAAAGAGGGCTGGCATGCAGTGGATGCGGTTGTTCAGGGGGCCAGGGACCGGTTCCGGCCAATCGTGCTGACATCACTGACTACGTTTTTTGGCCTGACACCGATACTGTTTGAGCGCAGTGCCCAGGCTCAATTCCTGATACCCATGGTAATTTCGTTGGCTTTTGGCGTTTTGTTGGCTACTTTTGTCACTCTGCTGCTGGTGCCCTCGATCTATATCACGGGTGAACGTCTCAGGGCGCAATTCAGTGCGGGGCAGCAACCGATCGCGAGGAGCGAGTAAAAAATGAATTCGATGATTGAGGTGACTGATCTGGCATTGGTTATTCAACTGGCAGTTGCGCCGGTATTCCTGCTGGCAGGCATAGCGGGCTTTCTCAATGTCATATCCGGTCGGCTAGGGCGAATTGTTGATCGCGCCAGGGTGGTGGGTCAACGGGAACTCCGCCTGAGTGACCCTGAACAGAAAGCGATTTGTCAGCAGGAGCTTAGGTTTCTTTGGCGCAGGACTAAAGTCACCAACTGGTCTATTGGGCTTTGCACGGCAGCTGGATTGCTGGTCTGTATATTAATTGTCAGTCTATTTGTGGGCGGTTTCTGGCAGTTGCATATAGGTGGTCTGATTATCGGGTTCTTTGTATTGGCACTGGTATTGTTGATTGTCGCGCTGATGTTGTTCCTCAAGGAGGTTCAGCTGGCTACCCGAACACTAAGGGTGGCCAGAGAGTTTTCCTTTGAGGATGTCGGTGTCAGATAAGCTGCCCTGATTTGTTTGCGCTTTAATGAGCCT
Source organism: Cellvibrionales bacterium UBA2511 (assembly GCA_002341315.1). Classification (GTDB taxonomy): domain Bacteria; phylum Pseudomonadota; class Gammaproteobacteria; order Pseudomonadales; family Porticoccaceae; genus Porticoccus. Next base: position 24,097 of record DDNV01000086.1, on the reverse strand, counting down.
TGCCAAAAATGGCAGGGGTTTTCACAGAGAGCCTGTGAAAAGGTTCTTCAGGCGCGCTTGATATTGTATTTTTTCAGTTTGATGTACAGGGTGCTTTTCGCAATGTTCAGCTGTTTGGCCACTTTTGTCAGGTTGCCGCCCTGTTCACGAATGGACCGGATAATCACCTCTTTTTCGGCAAAATCCAGGGGGTTGGCCACTTCTTCGCCCTCATGACCCTCCAGGTTGGCAGCGAGGAAATCCTTGGGGAGGTCTTCCGGCCCCAGTTCTTCCCGGTCGGAGAGAAAGAAAGCGGCTGTAATCAGGTTACCCAGTTCGCGAATATTGCCCGGCCAACTATGCTTTTCGAGTAGATCGAGCAATGGCTTGCTGAGTCGTTTCTGGTCGCCGGAATGCTGTTCCAGCAGGTGAGCGAATATATTGTGAGCGAGCAGTGATACATCTCCGGTTCGCTCCCGCAATGGTGGCACCGTCAGTGTCATTGAAGAGATTCGGTAGTAAAGGTCCATCCTGAAGCGACCTTCTGCCACTTCCTGAGCCAGATCCCGGTTGGTGGCGGCGATCAGCCTGAAATTGACCTTGCGTGGTCTGGTATCGCCTACCCGGCAGATTTCTGATTCTTGGAGTACCCGGAGAAACATTGGTTGGAGGTCGAAGGGCATCTCGCCTATCTCATCCAGAAATAGCGTGCCGCCGTTAGCGGCTTCTATTTTGCCAATCATGCCGCCGCGCCGGGCACCGGTGAAAGCGCCTTCAATGTGTCCAAACAGTTCGCTTGCCAGCAGATCCCTGGAAAGCCCGCCGCAGTTGAGCGCAACAAACTCACCTGTGTTAGATGGTCCTTCTTCGTGCATCGCTCTGGCAAAAAGCTCTTTGCCAACCCCCGTTTCTCCTTGGAGCAGAACGGGTATGGGTGCTTTGGCAACCCGTTTCGCTTGTTGTACCGCTTTCAGGAAAGGGGCACTCTGTCCTACCAGACGGAAAAAACCGGTGGATTTGGACGGGGGTGGGATAGTGGTCGGATTGCCTGATGCTCTCTGTGAAGAGCGTGCGGGGAGAGGAATGACCGCCAGATAACCAATTTGCTCCCCCTGGTGGGTGACAGGTTGGACCCATTGCTGATCTATCTGATGGAGAGCCCTGTCCTGCTCGGGTGTGTAGGCCCCCTCACTGTTGAGTGTCAGTATAGGATTGTATGGCGTCAGATTGATCCTTATACCTCTGGCTGCCAGAACCTTGTCAGCCATAGTATTGGTGCGAACCAATTTGCCATCCATATCAAACAGCAGAACCCCGTCATTTCCTGAAGAGGCAAAATGATCAATGGTTGTGCCGAGCAGAAGATCCCTCTTCGCAAGTTTCAGTTGTGCAAACTGACCTTCAATCCTGCGGGCGCCGGAAATGGCCAGTGCCAGGCAGTAATCATGCAATGTGTTTTTTAAACCTGAAATATTCAGTGCACCAAGCAGGCGTTTCTCGAACGGGTCACGAATAACTGCTGCAGAGCAGGTCCAGCGGCTGATGTTTTCACAGAAATGTTCAAATGCGTGAACCTGTACAGGTGCGCCAATATTCAGTGCCGTGCCAATGGCGTTTGTTCCTGCTGCCTGCTCGTTCCAGTTGGCACCCGGGATTAAGCTGTAATTATTGGCCAGTTCCAGTGTGTCGGGATCTCCTTCGTAATCCAGTATCATTCCAGAAGGCGTCACAAGATGCATGATGGTGCCGGATTCTGCCAGTAGCTCTTTTGCCTCACGCATGATGATTTCGGATGCAGAGAGCAGTTCCCGGTGCTGCCGTCTGATTCCAGTCAGCTCTTCACCGCTGAGTTCCAGTGCCCGTTTTGCAATTAGCGGATCAACCTGACTTGTCACGCAACGCTGCCAGGAAGCTTCAATGACTGATCGCACGGTATTGTCCGGCAGGTTGCCGTCTGTCAGAAGTTTCTCGCGTGCAGAAGCAACGCGCGTCGGGTGCGAAACGGCAGTGGACCCCTTAAGGGAAGGTTCATAACTCATGACACTCTTATCTCACCGGGTTGTTATTATGAAAAAAGTCGTTGTACGATTATAGGACGTTTCTGGATTTTAGGCCTCATTAAATATAGTCACTTGCAAGTCATTCAATTACAAGTGGTTTGTAATAATGGTCCAGGCGACACTAAAGCACTGGTTTCTGTTGGCCAGAGAGTCTACATAGTCAGCAATATCGTAGACATGAACCATTAAGCCGTGTTTTAATCCAGTTCGATTAATGTCCGGCCGGCGACTGATATTCGAACGATTATAGTCGGTTTCCGCCAAACATTAATTTGATATTTCTTATAACATAATAAAATTTAACAATAAATTTTTATTGGCACGGCTATTGCTATAGTCGTATGCGAGGGCTCCCCAGTCCGCGAATGATTTGTAGTATTAACTATAAGAAGCAAATCAAATTAAGGTGGACAGGGGTAGAAGTAATCAACATAAGAGGATATACACTTGAATGATTTAACCAATCCCGTTGAAGTTCTGGGTATCGATGCCGGCGGCACGATGACCGATACTTTTTTTGTGCGTGCAGATGGCACCTTCGTCGTCGGTAAAGCACAAAGTGACGTCGATGAAGCCAACGCGGTGCTGACGTCCAGTGTTGATGCACTGGCTCACTGGGACGTAACTCCTGAAGAAGTTTTCCCGCAAATGGTCACCTCCGTATTCTCTGGTACCGCGATGCTTAACCGCGTTGTTGGTCGCAAGGGTCTTCGCACTGGTCTGATCGTAAGTAAAGGCTTTGAAGACTTCCATCGCATGGGACGTGCTATCCAGTGTTATCTGGGTTATGCATTTGAAGACCGTCTCCACCTCAACACCCACCGTTATGATGAGCCTCTGGCGCACATCCATGACACTCGGGGTGTTACCGAGCGTGTTGACTCCAAAGGCGGTGTAGTAATTCCCGTTCGTCTGCATGAGGCCCGTGAAGCAGCCCGTGAACTGATTGAGCAAGGCTGTAAAGCCATTGTGATCAGCTTCCTGAGCTCTTACCTTAACGGTACACATGAACGCGCTGTTCGCGATGTGTGTCTTGAGGTTGCTAAAGAGATGGGTGTTAAGATCCCGGTATTTGCTTCCGTAGATTACTACCCGGTTCGCAAAGAAACTCACCGTACCAACACAACCTTGTTGGAAGCCTACGCTGCAGAGCCTTCACGCGCTATTTTGTCAAACCTCAGCCAGCGTATGAAAGACATTGGTGCGAAATATGACGTGCGTGTGATGGCCAGCCACGGCGGCACCATCAGCTGGAAGGCAAAAGAGCTGGCTCGTACGCTGGTATCCGGTCCTATCGGTGGTGTGATGGGCTCTCGTTACCTGGCAGAGCAGCTCGGTTACGAAAACGTTGCCTGTTCTGACATCGGTGGTACCAGTTTCGATATGGCGCTGATTGTTAAGGGCAAAGTGTCCATGCATCAGGATGGTGACTGCGCTCGACTGGTACTGTCTCTGCCGCTGGTATCCATGGATACCATTGGTGCGGGTGCCGGTAGCTTTGTGCGTATCGACCCCTACAGTAACTCCCTGAAACTCGGCCCTGATAGTGCTGGTTACCGTGTAGGTACTTGCTGGCCTGCTGGTGGTGTTGACACAGTGTCTGTAACTGACTGTCACATCATCCTGGGTTACCTGAACCCCGATAACTTCCTTGGCGGTATCCTTGAGCTGGATGTTCCACGTGCACGTCAGTGTGTGAAGGACCAGATCGCTGATCCCCTCGGTCTGTCTCTGGAAGATGCGGCTGCTGGTGTGATTGAGCTGCTTGACCTTTCCTTGCGTCAGCATTTGCGCGCCATGATCAGTGCCAAGGGCTACAGCCCCAGTGACTTCGTATGCTTCTCATACGGTGGTGGTGGTCCGGTTCACGCCTATGGCTATACCATGGGTCTCGGCTTTAAAGAAACTATCGTTCCTGCCTGGGCTGCTGGTTTCTCTGCATTTGGTTGTGCTACTGCAGACTTTGAATACCGCTATGATAAGAGTACAGATATCGGTATCACCAAAGACTCAACGACTGCCGAGAAGCAGGAAGCTGTGAATACTTTGGGCGGTGCCTGGAAAGAGCTGGCCGACAAAGTGATGGAAGAGTTCAAGATTAACGGATTTACCGAAGATGACGTCACACTCACCCCCGGTTACCGTATGCAGTATCTGGGTCAGTTGAATGACCTCGAAATGAGCTCACCACTTTCCGATATCGGTTCTCCGGAAGACTGGGATAAGCTGGTTGCCACTTTTGATGAAACCTATGGCCGGGTATACGCCGACGCTGCTCGTTCTCCTGAGCTTGGTTTTGGTGTGACTGCTGCTATCATGCGTGGATCCGTTGAAACCAAGAAGCCAAGCATTCCTTCTGAACCAGATGCCGGTCCGAATCCTCCAGCTGAATCAGTAATTGGAGAACGTCCGTTCTACTATGGTCGTAAATGGGTTACTGCAAAACTCTACAAAATGGAAAGCCTGTTGCCTGGCAACAGAATAACCGGACCAGCAGTTATTGAGTCTGATGCAACCACTTATGTAATCCCGACTGGCTTTGAAACCTGGTTGGATGGACACCGTCTGTTCCACCTGATCGAAGTTTAATAAATAGCGAACATCTACTAAAGATAATTGCTAACGTCGATTACATAGACGAAAAAGATACAGAGGAATAATTATGACTATTATGAAAAATGCGTTGGGTAACACCCCTGGTGTACTGCTCGCAAGCGGCTTGACTCTAAACGACCACCGTAATGCCATCATGGAGCGTACAGCCAAAACTGGTTTCTATAACGGTCACGAAACCCTCGAATTTAAGGACAAAGATCCGATCGGTTACGAGCGTATCTTCTCCAAAGTTCGTGCGGGTTTGGTTAACTCCCGTGAAGTGGCCAAGAAAATTGCTGCATCGCCTATTGTTGAGCAGGAAGGTGAGCTTTGCTTTACCCTGTACAACCCTGCCGGTGACTGCGTTGCTACCTCTACGGGTATCATCATTCACGTGGGTACCATGGGTGCAGCGATCAAATACATGATCCAGAATGACTGGGAAAGCAATCCCGGTATCGCCGATGGCGATATGTTCACCAACAATGATTGTCAAGTTGGTAACGTTCACCCCTGCGATATCGCAACTATCGTACCCATCTTCTATGATGGGTTGCTGAGAGGTTGGGTCGGTGGTATGACTCACGTAATCGATACTGGTGCCGTGGGTCCTGGTTCCATGTCCAATGGCCAAATCCAGCGTTTTGGTGATGGCATCCAGATCAGCTGTCGCAAAACAGGTATCAACGATACCCCTCTGCGCGACTATTTGCATGAAAGTCAACGTAATATTCGTACGACCAAATACTGGATTCTCGATGAGAAAACCCGTATTGCCGGTTGCCACATGATCCGCAAGATGCTGACTGAGGTAATCGAAGAAGAAGGCGTCGAAGCTGTTGAAAAATTCATGTATGAGGTGATTGAAGACGGTCGTCGCGGCCTGGTCAAACGTATCAAGGCAATGTGTGTGCCTGGTACAGTGAAGACAGTTGCTTTTGTTGACGTTCCTTACAGCCACCCGGATGTCCATGTACCGTCCACTTTTGCAAAAATGGACTCCATCATGCACGCCCCTTGTGAAATTACCGTTAAAGCCAATGGTACCTGGCGTCTTGATTTCGAAGGCTGCAGCCGCTGGGGCTGGCACACCTATAACACCAACCCCACTGCGTTCACCTCCGGTATCTGGGTAATGATGACCCAGTCTCTGGTTCCTACCGAACGTATCAATGATGGTCCTCGTTACGCGACTGAGTTCCGTTGCCCTGCGGGCACCTGGACCAACCCGAAGGATCGCCGTACAGCACACGCTGACGCGTGGCACTTCCTGGTGTCATCCTGGAGCTCCTTGTGGCGCGGCATCAGCCGTACGTACTTCGCCCGCGGTTATCTGGAAGAAGTTAACGCCGGTAACTCCAACCCCTGTAACTGGTTGCAAGGTGGTGGTGTAAACCAGGACGGCGAAGTTCACGCGGTTAACAGCTTCGAAACCGCGGCTTGTGGTACTCGTGCCTGTGCTATGAAAGACGGCCTGAACCACGCTGCTGCGATTTGGAACCCTGAAGGTGACATGGGTGATATCGAGATCTGGGAACTGGCTGAACCGCTGTTGTACATGGGTCGTCGTATCAAAACCAATACTGGCGGTTACGGTAAGTACCGCGGTGGTCTGGGTTATGAAACCCTGCGTATGGTTTGGAACTCAGCTGACTGGACTATGTTCTTCATGGGCAATGGCTACATGAACAGTGACTGGGGCTTGATGGGTGGTTATCCTTCAGCTACCGGCTACCGTTTTGAAGCTCATAACACCGGCCTGAAAGAGCGTATCGCCGAAGGCAAATCTCTGCCATTGGGTCAGGATCGTGATCCTTCACTCTGCGAATACGAAAAACACCTCGGTCCAGATGCTATTGTTAAGCGTGACAAGCAGTGCATTACCACTGAAGACATGTTCGACAATGGTGACCTGTACCTGAACTATCTGCGCGGTGGTCCTGGTTTTGGTGATCCACTGGATCGCGAAATTGCTGACATCCAGGAAGACCTTAACCAGAACTTCCTGATGGAAGAGTTCGCTGTAAAAATCTACGGTGCAGTGTTCACCAAAGATGAAGAAGGTGTTTACACCATGGACGCAGCGAAAACCAGAGCTCGCCAAGCTGAAATCCGCAAAGAGCGTATTGGTCGCGGTGTTCCAGTGCGTGAGTGGATGGAAACTGAGCGCGCTAAAATCATCGATAAAGATGCATCTTTGGCAGTCCAGCAGATGTTCGCGTCAAGCTTCTATCTGTCAGCCAAATTCCTTGCCGAATTCAAGGAATTCTGGGATCTTCCTGCAGATTGGGAATTGCCTGAAGAAGAGCTGGGTACCCCGATGTACGGTGCAAGACACAATATTGATATTGGTGACCTGCCCGACGTCCATCCAGTGATCATGGTAGAAGAATAAGGTATTAATCTGCCTATGAGCAGGGTGGCCACTTCGGTGGTTCACCCTATCACTTGACGAATTGACAGAATATAAGAGAGTTTAGTTATGTCTACTTACACTAAAAAGCAGGTTAGTGACCTGGTCAAAGGCACTCTGGATTGGGATACAGTTCACCTGATGCTGTCCATGCCGAAAGACGAAGCTCGTTACAAACTGTACATGGAAGTGTTGCAGGAAAATGTCTCCTATGATGACAAAATCCTTCTGGCTGTTGGTCCTCACCTGAACATTGTTGAGTCCTCCAAAGATCAGGAAATTATCATCAAGTGCGATTGTGGCCATGAATTTGGTCATTACAGCAAAAACTGGAAACTTAACGCATTGATTTACGTGCGCGACAATGTGGAAAAGATGAAAGAGGTTTATCCAGAGTTGATGGCTCCGGACACCAACTGGCAGGTATACCGTGAGTACTACTGCCCGTCGTGCGGTATTATGCATGATGTGGAAGCGCCAACTCCTTGGTACCCTGTTATGCATGATATTCAGCCTGACCTGAAGACTTTCTTCGAATGGTTGGATATGCCTGCACCGGCTAAGATCTAGTGGTGCTGGGTCCCGGCCTTTGGCCGGGACCTTTTTTTATGTCTGGTATAAAATTTTAGTTACAAGTTTCTACGATAAAAGTGATGCGCTGACTGTTAGGTTTTGGTTGGCTGGCAAATGTATTACACACCCCTTTCACGCCGCCTGAAACTCGATCTGAATTGTATCGGGCCGGCAGACTATTCAAAAAAAGGTATCGATGACACAATAAGCAGGCTGCGCATGTTTGTTTAGTGATCTGGTATCCTGTGCGACATACAGAGGAAAAAATATGTCTCAGAATGAAAAAGCGCAAACGACGCCACATTTTTCAATGCAGAAGATTTATCTGAAGAAAAACGACTATGAAGCACCCAATCCTGCTTCTGTATTTAAGACGGACTGGAACCCAGAAGTGACTTTGGATCTCGATATCAAGGACCAGAAACTCGAAGAAGACAGGTATGAAGTGATTCTGTCGATTTCAATTACTGCAAAAAATGCAGAGCAAATTGCCTTTCGTTTGGAAGTTGATCAGGCCGCCTCATTTTTGATTGGCAACTTCCCAGATGATCGTCTTGAAGAGGCATTAGGTTCGGCATGCCCGGCTATTATGTTTCCTTACTTGCGTGAGACTGTAGACCATATGCTGCTGAAGGGCGGTTTCCCTCCTCTTATGTTGGCACCGGTCAACTTTGATGCACTGTATAAAGACAAAAAAGCACAACTTACTCAATAACTAGGAGCCAAGGCCTCAAGTTATATTGTTGTGTGATAGATCCATTGGAATACGATGTCGTGGACGCTGATCAAAATTTTGATCAGCGTTTTTTGTGGGTGATGTATAGACGAGAGAAAACCTAGCCGAGATTTATAGACTGCAAAAGAGTGTCTGTCAGCTGAAATCTCCCCAGAGAGATTGCAGCAACGTGATTGCGACAATGGGCGCTGTTTCGGTCCGGAAGACACGAGGACCTATTGTTAGTGGTTCAAAGCCACTATGCAGCGATGATGAGATCTCAGCGTCTGTGAGTCCTCCCTCTGGTCCTATCAGTAACGCGGTGCTATTAACCTGCTGGTTACGAAGGTCAGTCACGGTTTTTTCGCTGCGGTGATGCAGCACAAGTTTTTTGTCCGTAGCTAAAGACTGAAACCAGAGGTCGGGGGATGTCGGGGCGTTAATGATCGGAGGGATATTTCTGTAGCATTGCTCGCAGGCATTTATAGCTATCTTTCGCCAGTGCCGGTTTTTTTTGTCAGCCCGGTCCCCCTTGAGGCGAACCTCACTGCGTGCGGTAAAAAGGGGAGTAATTTCAGCAACACCAACTTCCGTGGCTTTTTGGATAACCCAGTCCATCCGGTCCCCGCGAGACAGGCCAATACCCAGGGAAATATACAGAGGCGATTCTCTGCTTGTCTCCGTAAACCCGGTAATTAAAACCCGCGTCTGTTTGCCCGTGACCTGCCCCAAAATGGCGTGATATTCCCCTCCGGTTCCATTAAAAAGAACAATCCCGGTGCCTGCTTTGAGACGCAGCACGACGGTTAAATGATGGGCAATGTTATCCTCAAGCACTATTTCAGTATCTGGTGTCAGAGGTTGGTCGGTGAATACTCTGATATCACGCATCTGCTAGTGGAAACCCCAGATTACGGCATAGGGCTGTGCAGGTGTCAGCCTGGTTCATGGTATAAAAATGCAGACCGGGTGCTCCTCCGGCCAAAAGTTTTTCACAAAGCCGGGAGGTAACGTCCAAGCCAAAAGCCCGAATACTGGCGGTATCCGTACCATAGGATTTCAATTTTTGTCTGATCCAACGGGGCACATCGGCACCACAATTATCCGAGAAACGGATAAGGTTCTGATAATTGGTAATTGGCATAATACCGGGAATGATCGGTTTCTGAATTCCCGCTGCAAGACACTGATCGCGGAAGTAAAAATAAGCATCGATGTTATAAAAATATTGGGTGATACCACGACTTGCCCCTGCCGAAAATTTTTGGCCGAGCCAATAAATGTCTTTCTGATAGCTTTCGGCTTCAGGATGAATCTCCGGGTAGGCCGCCACAAGTAATTCAAACGTATCACCGAAATGTTCACGAATAAACTGAACCAATTCATTGGCATAGACGAGTTGTGTTGAGCCACCCATACCAGAGGGAAGATCACCATGTAAGGCTACGATACGGCGTATGCCAGCTTCACGGTAAGTTTCCAGAAGGGATAAAACCGATTGCTTGCTGTCCCCGCCAAAGGATAGGTGTGGTGTGGCATTTGAGCCAGCCCGGCTTATTTCAAGGACGATGTCCCGGGTGTGGTCACGCGTGGAGCCTCCCGCACCATAGGTTACAGAGAAAAACTCGGGACTGAACCGGGCCAGCTGGCTGTGAACCAGGCGCAGCTTTTTGCGCCCTTCGGGGGTTTTCGGTGGAAAAAATTCAAAACTTAAATGTCGATCATTCATGGCTGATCAATAATCCCTGAGGCGATGATAAGTGTGGTGGTGTAGTAATCAATAACGGTAACTGTCTTCCTTGAATGGACCGTCCATGGGCACATTGATATAGGCGGCTTGTGTGGGCTTCAGTTTTGTCAGTACGCCGCCAAAGCCAGAAACCATATGGGTGGCCACCTCCTCGTCCAGTTTCTTGGGTAATACCTCGACGCGCAACAACGCCTGTCTTGTAGGCTGGTCGCAGTCGGCAAATTTTTGCTGGTATAAGTGAATTTGGGCCAGAACCTGATTGGCAAAAGAACCATCCATGATACGACTCGGATGACCGGTGGCATTACCCAGGTTGACCAGTCGCCCCTCAGAGAGCAGCAACAGGTGGTCATTGGTGTCACGGTTTCGATAAACTTTATGAACCTGGGGTTTGATTTCCTCCCACAGCCAGTTTTTGCGCATGTAACTGGTGTCGATTTCATTGTCAAAGTGACCGATGTTGCAAACCACGCAACCGGATTTCAGCGCGTGAAGAATGTCGGCATCGCAGACATTGTAGTTCCCGGTGCAGGTGACGAGCAGGTCTGTCGTTGCTAACAACGCTGAATTAACCCCATTCTCGGGATTCCCTTCAAGATAGGGAGAGACGACCTCGAAACCGTCCATGCAGGCCTGCATGGCGCAGATCGGGTCTATTTCGGTCACCTTGACGATCATGCCTTCCTGACGGAGCGACTGGGCAGAACCCTTGCCCACATCACCGTACCCGATCACCAGTGCTTTCTTGCCAGACAGCAAATGGTCAGTGGCGCGTTTCAGCGCATCATTGAGGCTGTGACGACACCCGTATTTATTGTCATTTTTCGACTTGGTCACGGAGTCATTGACATTGATGGCCGGTATTTTCAGTTCATTCTTTTTTAACATCTCGTAGAGACGGTGCACACCGGTCGTAGTTTCTTCAGTAACGCCATGCACTCCCCTGAGCACCTGGGGAAACTTTTCATGAAGCATGGCGGTGAGATCGCCGCCATCATCCAGAATCATATTCGCTTCCCAGGGAGAGCCCTCCTTGAGAATTTGCTGTTCCAGGCACCATTCGTACTCTTCTTCTGTTTCACCTTTCCAGGCGAAAACCGGCGTACCATTTGCTGCAACAGCTGCGGCAGCGTGATCCTGAGTGGAAAAGATATTGCAGGATGTCCAGCGCACCTGGGCTCCCAGTGCCTCCAGTGTCTGAATCAGTACGGCTGTCTGAATCGTCATATGAATGCAACCGAGAATTTTTGCGCCAGCGAGGGGCTGTTCTGCACGATACTTTTCTCGCAGAGCCATCAGCGCCGGCATCTCGGTTTCAGCAATGGAAATTTCACGGTTGCCCCACTCGGCGAGGGAAATGTCCGCAACCTTGTAATCGTTCTTGATGGCCATGTTTGTCATAGTGAATTCCTGTTTGTTAAATGAGAATTACAGAGCGCGTTTCAGGCTTTCAGCCCGATCGGTTCTTTCCCAGGTAAAATTATCAAGCTCGCGACCGAAGTGGCCGTAGGCGGCTGTTGGCCGATATATTGGGCGTTTGAGGTCGAGCATTTCTATCAGGCCCTGGGGGCGCAGATCGAAGTTTTCGCGGATCAGTAGTGCGATTTCGTCATCCGTCAATTTGCCCGTACCAAAACTGTTGACGCTGATCGACGTGGGTTCAGTGACCCCTATGGCGTAGGAGATCTGAATTTCACAACGCTCGGCCAGCCCGGCAGCGACAATATTTTTTGCAACGTAACGCCCGGCATAAGCGGCCGAGCGATCAACTTTGGAGGGATCCTTGCCGGAGAAGGCGCCGCCACCGTGATGCGCCATACCGCCGTAGGTATCCACGATAATTTTCCGACCGGTGAGTCCGCAGTCACCCATGGGGCCGCCGATGATGAATTGACCGGTAGGGTTGATATGGTAGCGGGTACCTTTGTGGAGCCACTCTTCAGGGAGCACGTGCTGGATGATCTCCTCTCGGACGGCCTCCTGCAAATTGGCTTGGGAAATACTGGGTGCGTGCTGTGTCGATAATACAACCGCGTCCACGGTCACTGGTTTGCCATCGGCGTAACGCAGGGTCACCTGACTCTTGGCGTCGGGCCTCAGCCAGGGTAATACACCATCTTTGCGCAACTGCGCCTGGCGCTCTACCAGTCTATGGGCGAAATAGATCGGGGCGGGCATCAGGACATCGGTCTCGTCGCTGGCATAACCAAACATCAGTCCCTGATCACCTGCACCCAGTTCTTTCTCGTTGGCCTCGTCAACGCCAATGGCGATATCGCGGGATTGTTTGCCGATGGCATTCAATACAGCACAGGATGCGCCATCAAAGCCCACATCCGAGCTGTTATAACCAATATCCAGAATGACGCCGCGGACAATCTCCTCCAGATCGACATACGTGTTGGTACGCACTTCCCCAGCAATAATGGCCATTCCGGTTTTTACCATGGTTTCCACGGCCACTCTGGAATTGGGATCATCGGCCAGAATGGCGTCCAAAATGGCATCGGAGATCTGGTCGGCCATTTTATCGGGGTGGCCTTCGGAAACGGATTCAGAGGTGAACAAGTTGTAATTTGACATAGGTAGCGGTTCCTGTGCTGATTAGCATCAGCTACTTCCGATTGGGATTGGGTTTAAAAAATTGTCTCAGTTGAACCTGAAAGCCGTTGCGCTGGGCCAGAAACAGGCTTTCTCCTTCAGTCAGGGCCGCAGCTGATGCCCAACTGCTGAGATCCTCCGGTTCAAAGCCAAGCCATAGATCGCCACAGTTTTCGCGGGCCCAGCTTTGATCATGATGGCAAAGCTCCGTCACGATCAGCGCCCCACCGGGTACCAGGAGCTCGGCGAGATGGTTAAAAATCAGCGCTGGATCCGAGGTGTGATGAAGTACCATGTTAAGGGTGATGTAATCAGGATTGAGAGAATGTTCGACAGCAAGTCCGGTATCGCCGTGGATAAATTGTATATTTGCCAGATTGCGTGATTCGGCAAATTCACGCGAGCGGTTGAGCATCTCCGCCGATGTATCCAATGCAATAACCTGATCAAAGCGCAGGGAGAGCGCAGGTAAAAAGCTTCCTTCCCCGGGGCCAACCTCAAGTACCGTACCCCGGAATCCCGGTGTTGTATCCAGGAAATCCGTGACGGGCTCACCATATTGATCGAAGCTGGCAATCAAGTCCTGATTGCTGTGAAACCGGTCTGCATTCTGTTCAAAAAAAACAGTCGATGCCCGGGTTCGCTCATCATTGATATGCTGTATGCGTCGTTGCAATTTAAGGCTGGGTTCAGTCTGGTCAATGGCGGCGAACAGGGCGCGGTGTAACGACTGAAGTCGTGGTTCCTCCGGTATCGGCGACCGCCGGTAAAAAATGCTATTGCCCTCCCTGCGGGTGGCGGTCAGACCCGCTTTTGTGAGTATTTTTAAATGATGACTCATCCCGGACTGACCAATATCCAGAATTTCACTTAATTCCAGTACGCCGTAGGCGTTGTGTCGCAATACCCTGAGGATATCCACTCGCAGGGGATCACCGGCCGCCTTGCAGAGAGCGGCCAGTGAGTCGGTATCTGACCCGGTAGAATCCCGGGTGGCGGATTGAGGGCTGGTGATCATGGGGCGACCTTAACACAGCTGAACATCTATATCAAAATAGTTTGATATAGATGTAGCATGTTATTGGTTGTTTACTGTGCAGCGCGAGTACGAGAAAATAGCGCCCCTTTCGATTTCCCCGATTTGCCCTCCAGGAGCCTGTTCCAAATGCCTTCCAGACGTGATCTAGCCAATGCCATCCGCGCCCTGAGTATGGACGCAGTTCAACAAGCCAATAGTGGTCACCCCGGTGCCCCCATGGGGATGGCGGATATCGCTGAGGTGTTGTGGAACGACTACCTGGTACACAACCCGGCTGACCCCTCCTGGGCTAATCGTGACCGGTTTGTCTTGTCCAATGGCCACGGCTCCATGCTGTTGTATTCCCTGTTGCATCTGAGTGGCTACGACTTGCCACTGGATGAACTCAAAAATTTTCGGCAATTGCATTCAAAAACACCTGGTCACCCGGAATATGGCTATGCCCCAGGGGTTGAAACGACCACGGGTCCGTTGGGGCAGGGGCTTAGCAATGCCGTGGGTATGGCATTGGCAGAGAAAATTCTGGCAGCGCAGTTCAATCGCCCAGGTCACGATATCGTCGATCACTACACTTACTGTTTTCTCGGTGATGGCTGCCTGATGGAGGGAATATCCCATGAGGTCAGTTCTCTGGCGGGAACCCTCAAGCTGGGTAAGCTGATTGCCTTCTATGATGACAACGGCATTTCCATCGACGGTGAAGTGGCTGGCTGGTTTACCGATGACACCCCGGCCCGTTTTGAGGCCTATGGCTGGCAGGTAATCCCTGATGTGGATGGCCATGATGACGCTGCCATCAAGGCGGCCATCGAAATCGCCAGAATGGATGAGGAAAAACCTACCCTGATTTGCTGTAAAACGATCATCGGTTTTGGCTCGCCGAACAAGCAGGGTAAGGAAGATTGTCACGGGGCTCCTCTGGGTGCTGAGGAAATTTCTTTGGCCCGCCAACAACTGCAATGGAATCATGGTCCCTTTGATGTGCCGGATGAGATTTATCGTGGCTGGAATGCCTGCGAAAAGGGCAGTAAGGCCCAGGCTGACTGGCAGGAGAAACTCGAGCGCTACCGCGCAGCACACCCGGATTTGGCAGTTGAATTGATCAGACGTATCAAGGGGGACCTGCCGGCGACATTTATTGATCAGGCCGATGCCTATATTCACCAGTGTCAGAAAACCATGGAAAAAGTGGCTTCCCGCAAAGCCTCGCAAAACTGTCTCAATGCGTTTGGCCCGCTATTGCCTGAATTGCTGGGCGGTTCTGCAGACCTGGCTGGATCCAACCTCACACTGTGGTCCGGTTGCCAGGGTATTACTGCTGCCGATGCGTCGGGGAACTACCTGTACTATGGTGTTCGCGAATTTGGTATGAGCGCTATCATGAATGGCCTTGTGCTGCACGGTGGTTTTGTCGTGTATGGGGCTACTTTCCTGATGTTCATGGAATACGCCCGGAATGCGGTCCGTATGGCCGCCTTGATGAAACAGCGAAGCATTTTTGTTTATACCCACGACTCCATCGGGTTGGGCGAAGATGGCCCCACCCATCAGCCGGTGGAGCAGCTCACAGCCCTTCGGGCAACCCCCAATCTGCACACCTGGCGCCCCTGCGATACCGTGGAAGCAGCCGTGAGCTGGAAGCAGGCAATTGTTCGCAAGAACGGTCCAAGTGCTCTGGTCTTTTCCCGGCAGGGCCTGGCCCCGATGTCGCGATCCGAAGCGCAGTTGAACAATATCCAGCGCGGTGGTTATGTGCTGAAGGAATGTGATGGTAAGCCCAAGGCGATACTGATTGCGACGGGTTCAGAAGTGTCACTGGCGATGGATGCTGCCGGGGAATTGAAAAGCAAGGGGGTGGCGGTAAGGGTCGTTTCCATGCCCTGTGCCGAATTGTTTGATGCTCAGGACTCAGCCTATCGGGACAGTGTGTTGCCGCCCGAGGTTAGAGTGCGGGTAGCCGTGGAGGCAGGGCACCGGGATTACTGGTACAAGTACGTAGGCCTTGATGGCCGGGTCGTAGGCATGTCCACCTTTGGGGAGTCTGCTCCCGGTGATCAGCTGATGAAGCAGTTTGGTTTCACCGTGGAGAATGTGGTTGAAGCTGTCAAAGCCGTGTTGTAGACGGGACGTCACGTCGCCGATAAAGGAGAATTCAGCTCGATGATTCGTGTGGCAATTAATGGTTATGGTCGAATAGGTCGTTCGGTCTTGCGGGCTCTCTATGAGTCCGGGTTCCGCGAACGCATCCAGGTTATTGCCATAAACGAACCAGCTGACTGCAAGACCATCGCCCACCTGACCAAATACGATTCCACCCATGGCCGGTTTCCCGGGACAGTAGAGGTTCTGGGCGATACCCTGACAGTCAATGGTGATGCCATTTCGGTCTTTCACAATGAGGATATTGCCACCCTTCCCTGGGGTGAACTGGGAGTGGATGTGGTGCTGGAATGCAGCGGCACCTTTACTGACCGCCAGACCGCCGAAGGGCATCTGCGTTCCGGGGCAAGAAAAGTGTTGTTTTCCCAGCCAGCTGAGGCAACGGTTGATGCTACCATCGTGCTGGGTGTCAATGAGGGGATCCTGACCGGTGAAGAGACGGTAATATCCAATGCCTCCTGTTCCACCAATTGCGTGATCCCGGTGATTAAAACCCTCCAACGGGTGTTTGGGGTAGAGGGTGGGGTGATCACCACAATTCACTCGGCTATGAATGACCAGCCCGTTATCGATGCCTACCATCACACAGACTTGCGTAAAACCCGTGCTGCGATGCAATCCATTATTCCGGTGGATACCCAGTTGGCGCGAGGCATCGATCGCTTGCTGCCGGAACTCAAGGGCCGTTTTGAAGCTCAGGCCATGCGTGTTCCCACGTTGAATGTGTCTGCGATTGATCTTTCCATATTGCTCAATACAGACGTCGATGTCGCTACCATAAACCGGGTGCTGGCGGCTGCCGCTGACACTGAGCTGACCGGCATTCTCGGTTATACCGAGGAGCCATTGGCCTCCTGTGATTTTAACCATGACCCACGCAGCGGTATTGTGGACGCAGGGCAGACTAGGGTCAGCCAGCGGCGTCTGGTGAAAGTGCTGCTCTGGTTTGATAACGAGTGGGGCTACGCCAACCGGATGGTGGAGCTGGTAAATCACTGGTTGTCCATTCCCGGGTCCAAATAACCTGAAATACAATAAGCAGAGACAGAGTAATCACCATGCCATTGAATGTACTCAAGATGACGGATCTGAACCTGGCAGGCAAGCGGGTGCTGATCCGTGAAGACCTCAATGTCCCTGTCCGCAATGGTGTTGTCACATCCGATGCCAGATTGCGGGCAACGCTACCCACTATTGAATTGGCGCTCCAGGCCGGTGCCACGGTCATCCTGATGTCCCATCTTGGACGTCCGGTCGAAGGACAGTTTGATGCCGAGTTTTCATTGCAACCGGTGGCCGACCAGTTGGGTGTCCTGCTGGGGCGAGAGATACCGCTTGTTCGCGATTGGCAAAAGGGTATCGAGCAGGATGGGCAATTGATATTGCTGGAGAATGTGCGCTTTAACGCTGGCGAGAAAAAGGATGATGAGGTGCTGGCGAAAGCCTATGCATCGCTTTGTGATATTTTTGTCATGGATGCCTTCGGCACGGCTCATCGCGCCCAGGCTTCCACCCACGGTGTTGCAAAGTTTGCGCCACTGGCCTGCGCTGGGCCACTGCTGGCGGGCGAGCTGGAGGCACTGGAAAAGGCACTGGCCAATCCCGCTCGTCCGCTGGTGGCTATCGTTGGAGGTGCCAAGGTTTCCACGAAGCTGACCGTGCTTGAAACACTGTCAGAAAAGGTGGATCAGTTGATCGTCGGGGGTGGTATTGCCAATACCTTTCTCGCCGCGTCGGGACTACCTGTCGGCAAATCCCTTTGTGAGCACGATCTCCTGCCCGAGGCCAAACAGTTGATGTCCAAAACAAGCATTCCACTGCCCAGCGATGTGGTCGTCGCGGGCGAGTTTTCCGCCACGGCCGAAGCGACGCTGAAGGCGGTGGCGGATGTGGCGGAAGACGATATGATCCTTGATATTGGTCCGGATACCATCAAGGTGTTGACCGAAATACTCGAAGGTGCGGGTACAATTATCTGGAACGGTCCGGTGGGTGTTTTTGAGTTTGACCAGTTTGGTGCCGGCACCGAAGCCATTGCCAATGCCATTGCCGCGAATGACGGGTTTTCGATAGCGGGCGGTGGCGATACGCTGGCAGCAGTCGACAAATACGGCATTGCCGACAGGGTTTCCTACATTTCAACTGGTGGGGGAGCTTTTCTGGAATATGTGGAAGGTAAAACCTTACCCGCAGTGGCGATACTTGAGTCGCGTGCGATCTCTTGACGGCAAGTCAATTTTTCACGGCACCCGATGGACCCTTAGAAGTGGCTCATCGGCGGGAAGCAACCAAATATGATGGAAGGATAATTACATGGCACTTATTTCACTGCGACAGTTGCTGGACCATGCTGCTGAGCACAGCTATGGCGTGCCGGCATTCAATGTCAACAACCTGGAACAGATGCGCGCCATTATGGAAGCCGCAGATCAGACGGATTCCCCGGTGATCGTGCAGGCTTCAGCCGGTGCGCGCAAATACGCCGGTGCGCCTTTTTTGCGTCACCTGATTCTGGCGGCGATTGAGGAATTCCCTCATATCCCGGTCTGCATGCATCAGGATCATGGCACCAGCCCGGCAATTTGCCAGCGGTCTATCCAACTGGGCTTCAGTTCCGTGATGATGGATGGTTCCCTTCAGGAGGACGGCAAGACACCGGCCTCCTATAATTACAATGTTGAGGTCACCCGGCGCGTGGTTGACATGGCGCATGCTGGCGGAGTTTCCGTCGAGGGTGAGCTGGGGTGTCTGGGTTCGCTGGAAACCGGTCAGGCCGGTGAGGAAGATGGTGTCGGCGCTGAGGGGATGTTGTCCCACGAACAGATGCTGACGGACCCGGAGGAAGCCGCGGATTTCGTGTCGCGGACTGCGGTTGATGCGTTGGCGATAGCCATTGGTACGTCCCATGGGGCATACAAGTTTTCCCGTCCGCCCACGGGCGACATTCTCGCTATAGAGCGAATCAAGGCGATTCACGCCCGGATCCCCAATACCCATCTGGTGATGCACGGGTCCTCCTCTGTGCCACAGGACTGGTTGGAAATCATTAATGAGTTTGGCGGCGATATTGCGGAAACCTACGGTGTGCCAGTGGAGGAAATTGTTGAGGGTATCAAGTACGGGGTGCGCAAAATCAATATAGATACTGACTTGCGTCTGGCCTCTACGGGTGCCGTGCGCCGGTTTCTCGCGAGTCATAAATCCGAATTTGATCCGCGCAAATACCTGAAGGCGAGTACGGATGCCATGAAAGAGATTTGTGTGGCCCGCTATGAGTCCTTCGGTACCGCGGGCAATGCCGGCAAAATCAGGCCCTACAGCCTGGATAAAATGTCCGAGCGTTACCAGTCCGGCGAACTGGATCCCCAGGTCAATTAGGCAGACGGGGCAGTACAATGATCCCTAGTAAGTATCAGCATCTGGTGTTTGCCTTTTTTATGGCAGGGCTGATGTCCTGTCTGATGTCCCTGGTGATCAGTATTTTTAATGTCGGTCTGGTGGACAATATTCTGCAGATTTGGCTTCATGCATGGGGCTTTGCCTTTGTGGTTGCTTTCCCGGCGGTGCTGGTGGTGGCGCCCCTGGTGAGCAGGCTGGTCAGTCTGGTGATTAAAAAAGATGGGTGACAATCAGTTGCCTTGCGTGACTGACACTCGAGAGTCCTTGCATGATGCTCTGCTGGAACGCGTGAGCGGTGGTTTGTTGCCGCTGACATTTGACTCTGAGCAGGATCGGCGGGACAAGACGCCAGACGAAATGGCTTACCTGCGTCACTACGGGCTGATACCGCCAGACTCGTTGACGGTGGTCAGTCATTGCATGGGTACATTCGCCTCCGGCGCTTTCCAGCTCGCCACCCATTACTGGTTGCCGGAGCGTCCGCGAGGCACCTACCTGTTGGTGCATGGCTACTTTGATCATGTCGGGCTTTATGGCCATTTGATTCACTACCTGCTGCAGCGGGGTTATGCTGTAGTGGCGTTTGATCTGCCGGGGCATGGCCTGTCCAGTGGTGAGCGGGTTAGCATTGACAGTTTTGATCGCTACGTGGATGTGTTTTCCGACCTGTTGCAAAAATGCGTGAGCAGTTTTCCCAGACCCTGGAAAGGGATTGGTCAAAGCACGGGAGGCGCTATTCTGATGAAGTATGTCATGGCGGCCAAACCCTACCACTACCCGAATGATCTCACTGCGGTCACTGTGCTGGCGCCACT
Organism: Cellvibrionales bacterium UBA2511; assembly: GCA_002341315.1. Classification (GTDB taxonomy): domain Bacteria; phylum Pseudomonadota; class Gammaproteobacteria; order Pseudomonadales; family Porticoccaceae; genus Porticoccus. The sequence continues at coordinate 3,998 of DDNV01000086.1, read as the reverse complement.
CATCCGGCCCAGGGAGTGGATGAAAAGCCTGCGCACCTACAAACTTTTTCACCGGGTACTGAAAAAGGTATCCCGGACATTCCGCCCCAATACCACCAACGAGGCATTTAACGAATTTCTGATTAACAATGACCCGTTGCAGTACAACTACATTCCCATTGAATGGGTGGCATCGATGAAGCGCTGGACAGAAGAGTTTGCCGCACTGCCACCCAGTGATTATCCGTTAAAAGTGGTTCAGGGCGATTGTGACGGCACGGTGGACTGGCGCTATAACGTGGCGTCGATCCGCAAAAAATTCCCCAATTTTGAACTGGTGTTGATTCCCGGTGCCCGGCACCATCTGGTCAATGAAGTCGATTACATGCGCGACCGGGTATTCAAGTCGCTCGGTGAGGGTTAGGCAGCAGAGTAGTGAGAAGAACCGGTAGACCCGACAGGTCGGTGTCCACCGGTCTCTGGTGAGATCCTAGAACAACACCCGGCAGCGAATGGTGCCATCAATGGCCTTTAACGCCTTCAGTGCCACATCACTGTATTCCCTGTCCACGTCCAGCACCACATAGCCAACGGATTCATTGGTCTGCAAATATTGGCTGCTGATATTGATGTTGTTGTCTGAAAACACATGGTTGATGGCCGTCATAACGCCCGGCACATTGTGGTGTACATGCAACAGACGGTGGGCACCACTGTGGGAAGGCAGCGATACCTGGGGAAAGTTGACAGCGCTGATGGTGGCACCGGTATCGCTGTACCTGACCAGTTTTTCAGCGACTTCCAGGCCAATATTTTCCTGCGCTTCCTGGGTGGAGCCGCCAATGTGCGGTGTCAATATGACGTTGTCATACTTGCGCAGAGGTGATACGAATTCTTCCTGATTGGACTTCGGCTCAACCGGGAAAACATCAATGGCTGCACCACCTAGCTGCTTGTTTTCCAGCCGGTCGCAGAGTGCATCAATATCCACTACTTTGCCGCGAGCGGCATTGATCAGGATGGCGCCGGTTTTCATGGCAGCTAGCTGTTCTGCACGAATCATGTTGCGCGTGGCGGGGTTGTCGGGCACATGGAGTGAAACTACATCGGCCAGTTCCAATAGCTCCCTGAGAGAGCCGACCTGCTCAGCGTTGCCAAGGGGGAGCTTGGTGACAACATCGTAAAACTTCACCCGCATGCCCATGGATTCGGCCATGACGCTGAGCTGACTGCCGATATTGCCGTAGCCAACAATGCCGAGGGTTTTGCCTCGAACTTCGTGAGAGGCCGTGGCCGTTTTGAGCCAGTCACCGCGGTGGGCAGCAGCATTCTTTTCGGGAATGCCCCGCATCAGCATGATGGTTTCAGCAATAATCAATTCTGCGACGCTGCGGGTATTGGAATAGGGCGCATTAAATACCACTATGCCGTGTTCTGTGGCCGCCTGCAGATCCACCTGGTTGGTGCCGATGCAAAAACAGCCCACGCCGATCAACCGTCTGGCAGCTTCAAATACCTGACGGTTGAGTTGGGTGCGGGAGCGAATCCCGACGAAGTGGAAGTCCCGGATCTTTTCGATCAGCTGTTCTTCTGACAGTGCCGCTTTAAGATACTCGATGTTGCTGTAGCCAGAAGCTTTGAGTGTCTCTACCGCAGAGGGGTGCACGCCCTCAAGCAGGAGAAATTTGATCTTGGACTTATCGAGAGAAAAATTGACCATACACTCCTCGGTTGGGTGGCCCGTACTGCTACCTGAAAAAAAGGCGGCTATGATACCATGCACGCCCTTCGATAACTGCCCCTTTTTGTGGAGGTCCGCCAGATGACTGTTGCCCCCCCGGTCATTGAGAAATTACGTGAGATCGTCGGTCAGCAGCGTGTGCTGACGGATGAAACTTCATTTCAGCAATACGGTGTCGATCGCACGACCCTCTGGTCGCCGTCACCCGGTGTCGTGGTATTGCCGGGGAGCACCGAGGAGGTGCAGGCCATTATTCAGCTGGCCAATGCCGAGCGCATCGCCGTGGTTCCCTCCGGGGGGCGCACAGGCCTCAGTGGCGGTGCTGTGGCCCTGAACGGTGAGATCGTTTTGGTGCTGGACCGGATGAACGAGGTGGTGGCATTCAATGCCATTGATCGCAGTGTGACGGTGCAGGCGGGCATGATCACCCAGCAGTTACAGGCCTTTGCCGAGCAACAGGGGTTGTTCTATCCGGTTGATTTCGCATCGACCGGTTCCAGCCAGATTGGCGGCAATATTGCGACCAATGCCGGCGGTATCAAAGTCATTCGCTACGGCATGACCCGCAACTGGGTGCTTGGTCTGAAGGTGGTCAGTGGCAATGGCGATATCCTCGAACTGAATCACGGCCTGGTGAAAAACAATACGGGTCTGGACTTCCGGCACCTGTTTATTGGTTCCGAGGGCACTTTGGGCATCATAACCGAGGCCACCATTGGACTCACCCGGCCGCCAAAGGAGTTGAGTGTGCTGGTGTTGGGGGTGGTGGATTTCCCCAGTATTATCGATGTCCTGAAAACCTACAACGATGGCATGGAGCTGACGGCCTTCGAATTCTTTACCCACAACGGCATGGAAAAAGTATTGGTCCACAGCGATGTGCCCGCACCCTTTGAATCTGAAGCACCGTTTTATGCGCTGGTGGAATTCGAGGCGCTGTCCGAGACCCAACTGGATCAGGCGATGTCACTGTTTGAAACCTGTGTCATGGAGGGCTGGGTGCTCGATGGCGTCATCAGCCAGAGCCTCTCACAGGCGGAGAATCTCTGGAAGTTGCGCGAGGATATGTCGGAGACCCTGTCCCGCTGGAAGCCCTATAAAAATGATATCAGCGTGAATGTTTCGCGCATGCCGGAATTTCTTGCCGAGGTGGAATCACTGGCTGCCGCAGAATACCCGGACTTTGAGCTGGTCTGGTACGGCCATATCGGCGATGGCAATCTGCACCTGAACATTCTGAAACCGGATGACCTGCCTGTGGAGCAGTTCGCCGGGCAATGCAGTGTGGCCAGCCAGCAGATCGCAGCGCTGGTAGGGCAATTCAACGGTAGTATCTCTGCCGAGCACGGCGTCGGTTTGCTGAAAAAGAGTTACCTTGAATACTCACGCTCCGCCACAGAAGTGCAGTTGATGCGACAGGTCAAACAGGTGTTCGACCCCAATGGCATAATGAATCCGGGCAAGATATTTGATGCAGTCTGACCAGAGATTCTACTGATATCAGATGAGAAGGCGCCGTCACAGTTAGGATATGCGACGCGGCTTACCGTTTCGGACGGAACAGTGAAAAAGGCCGTGCCTCAAGCGAGCGGGCAGTTGAGGTATCTCACGCAAATGGTCTACATCTGCTATGTCTATCTAATCGTCAGGGGTTGGTTTGCACTCAGCGACAGAAAGGGGCTCGACAATGCATTACTTTGATCACTGTATTCATTTTGCCGATGGCCTTTCCGGGCAGATTCCCGCGGGCAAGGTGGTATGCGTGGG
>DDNV01000086.1:0-261 GCA_002341315.1 Cellvibrionales bacterium UBA2511 | reverse complement strand
TGTTCATGAAGCCATCGACGGCGTTGGCATCTCTGGAACAACCGATTGCGATACCGACTACCCTGGGTGCCTGCCATCATGAGATAGAAATGGCGGTGCTGATTGGCGAACAACTGAGCCAGTGCAGCGAACAGGAGGCCGACGCTGCGATTGCCGGGGTTGGTGTGGCGCTGGATCTCACCCTGCGCGAGCTGCAATCGCAACTCAAACAGAAAGGGCTTCCCTGGGATAAGGCCAAGGCCTTTGATGGGGCCTGCCCCA
>DDNV01000005.1:21134-21330 GCA_002341315.1 Cellvibrionales bacterium UBA2511 | reverse complement strand
AAGACTAAAAGTGCCGGTACCCCACCTGCTCAACCTGCACCAACATGCCGTTGCCATCTATACAGCGAATTCCTGTGGTGGTGGTCATCCGGCCAATACAGGTCGCGATTAATTCACCCCTGACTATCATACCGTCAATTGCAGTCAGATTTTCAGGCGGCACCGTAAAACACAGCTCATAGTCGTCACCACCGGA
>DDNV01000005.1:20619-20831 GCA_002341315.1 Cellvibrionales bacterium UBA2511 | reverse complement strand
AGCTCATAGTCGTCACCACCGGACAGCACCCAATTCTGCACTGTCCCGGCATCGGCCAGCTTCTTCAACCAGGGTGCCACCGGCAGCGCAGGTAACTGCAAATCGGCACCAAGGGTGCTTTGTTCAGCGATATGCCCGAGATCTGCCAACAAACCATCTGATACATCCAGTGCCGCGGATGCGACGCCACGCAACTTCAGCCCCTCCTGCAA
>DDNV01000005.1:15607-20478 GCA_002341315.1 Cellvibrionales bacterium UBA2511 | reverse complement strand
CCTGCAACCGGGGAACAGGTTGATAAAAGCGTTTTCGCAATCGCTCACTGACCGCCGCAGCGAGTGTTACCGAGGGCTCAAACAACTGCAACGCCGCCGCACCCTCACCCAGTGTCCCCGTGACAAAAACATGATCGCCTGCCTGGGCCCCACCGCGGGTCAGCACGCGACCCGCTGGCACCAGACCCATGACCTGGATGGAAATAGTCAGTGGCCCGGCGGTGGTATCACCACCCACCAGGGCACAGCCAAACTGCTCTGCATCCATCGCCAATGCCCGGGAAAATGCCTCCAGCCAACCCCTATCGGCGGTGGGCAGTGTCAGTGCCAACGTAAACCAGCGGGGAGTTGCCCCCATTGCCGCCAGATCGCTGAGGTTAACCCGCAAGGCGCGACGGGCAATATCATCGGGGGCGGCATCTGGAGGAAAATGTACGCCGACGACCAATGTATCCACCGAAACAACCAGGTGCTGCCCTGCTGGAATATCCAGTAGTGCGGCGTCGTCTCCGACGCCTAGCATCACCCCATCAGCCTGACCGATGGCGGAAAAGTAGTGCTCGATCAGCGAAAATTCATTGAGTGGCATGTTCAACCTGCCCGGAATAATGGAAAGAGAATCAGCGCGCCCTGGCTGCTTTTACTTCCACCGCCCTGCGTTCAACGGCTACTTTATCAAGGATGCCGTTGATATATTTGTACGCATCGGTTGGACCAAAGGTCTTGGCCAGATTGACCGCCTCATTGATGGCCACCTTGTAGGGAACATCGATGCGATAACACAACTCGTAACTGCCCATGCGCAGCAGCGCCCTGGATACCGGATCCAGATCGGTATTCTTGCGATCGAGGTGACAGCCGTAAACAGCATCCAGTTCGTCAAGATGACGAGGAATACCGTGTAGCAGCTCCCGAAAAAACTCGGTATCCACCTTGCGCATATCATTGTCGACAAAAAACTCCGCTTCGATACTGTGTAAGTCCGAACCGGAGAGCTGCCACTGATACAGTGCCTGAACCAATAACTGGCGGGCTTTTCTTCGTGTTGAGGGCAATGACAAGACCATCTCCTAAAGCTGACGAAAAAGGGAGATCATTTCCAGTGCGGTCAGTGCCGCCTCTTCTCCCTTATTTTCCTGATTATCACCGGCACGCTGTTGCGCCTGCGCCAGATCATCGGTTGTCAAAACACCGAAAGCGACGGGCAGCCCCTCCTGCAGAGCGACCTCCCCGATGCCACGAGTCGTTTCGCTGCACACATAGTCAAAATGCGGTGTGCCCCCACGGATCACACACCCCAGGGCAACCACGGCATCATAACGGCGGGTCTTTGCCACTTGACTGCAGGTCAGCGGCAACTCAAAGGCGCCGGGGACCCGGAACAGATCAATAGCCTGCCCATCAATACCATGACGCAACAAGGCTCGCTGCGCGCCCGCCAACAAGCTGTCGGTAATCTGGCTGTTCCAGCGCGCCACCACAATAGCGATGCGTGCGCCCTCCACGTTAAAACTACCCTCATCGGGGCGATATTCACTCATGTTCTTTTTCCGGTAGGTTTACAGCCTGTTAAAACAGCCTTCAGACCCCCGCTGAACGATCCGCGGGAATCAATCACAATTGATATATTCGACGACTTCCAGATCAAACCCGGAAATGCCGGTGAAACGGAAGGGCGCGCTCATCAGGCGCATTTTATGAATACCGAGATCCATCAGTATCTGTGAGCCGGTGCCGACCTGCTGATACACCACCTCACTGGCCTGCTGGGGCCTGGAGGGTTCACGGCTGAGCATTTCGTCAACATTGGCATCAATATCATCCGCCGTCTCCGGGTAGTAGAGAAACACGACAACGCCGCGACCCTCCTCGGCGACTTTCTCCATGGCACGCGACAGACTCCAGCTCCGGTAACCATCACCGGGCTCCATGGCAAACAGGTCGCGGGATGATTTATTGATATGCACCCGCACCAGCGGCGGCTCACCCGAGGTCACATCACCCATCACCAGTGCAAAATGTTTTTCATTGCGAGCCACGTCGAGATAGGTTTTCAGATCAAACCGACCGTATTGGGTATCAATAGGGCGATCATTGATGCAACTAACGGTTTTCTCGGTCACCAGCCGATAATGGATCAGATCGGCGATAGTGCCGATTTTCAACTGGTGCTTGATCGCAAAGGCTTCCAGATCAGCTCTCCGGGCCATGGTGCCATCGTCATTCATGATTTCGACAATCACGGCCGCCGGTTCAAAGCCACTCATGCGAGCCAGGTCGCAACCGGCCTCCGTATGCCCCGCACGACTCAATACACCACCCGGCTGGGCTTTGAGGGGAAAGATGTGCCCCGGCTGCACAATATCCTGGGGCCTGGCATTACTGGACACCGCCACCTGCACTGTCCGGGCGCGGTCAGCCGCAGAGATACCGGTGGTAACACCCTCGGCCGCCTCAATGGATACGGTAAAATTGGTGCCATGGCTCGCCTTGTTGGCATCCACCATCAAGGGCAAACTCAACTGTCGACAGCGATCCTCGGAGAGTGTCAGGCAGATCAGCCCGCGGCCGTGGGTGGCCATAAAATTAATATCTTCCGGGCGAACCATAGTCGCCGCCATAACCAGATCGCCTTCATTTTCACGATCCTCGTCGTCCATGAGAATGACCATTTTCCCCTGGCGGATATCGGTAACCAGTTCTTCGATAGTATTCAATGCCATAATTCGATCTTCTCTAACTGTCCGTTTGTCGCGGTCGCACTTCGGTCAGGCTACTGCTGCCTTGTCACCCAACAGTAGCCGCTCCAGGTAGCGAGCCACCAAATCAACTTCGAGGTTGACCCGGCTGCCGGGTACGTAGGTACCCATCACCGTATGCTCGAGTGTATGGGGCACAATATTCAGCTCGAACTCTGCGCCCTCCACACGATTTACCGTAAGGCTGGTGCCATCCACGGTGATGGATCCCTTGTGGGCAATGTATTTTGCCAGTGAATCGGGGGCACGCAGACGAAAACGCTCGGACCGCGCATCGGGGTGGCGGCTCAGCACTTCCCCCACCGCGTCGATATGACCGGAAACCAGGTGTCCGCCCAGGCGGCTCGAAGGCGTCAATGCCCGCTCAAGATTGACAGGCGTTCCCGCTTGCCAGTCACCGATAGTAGTGTTCGCCAGGGTCTCCGAAGACACATCGGCGACATAACCGTCGCCGGGCAATGCTATTACGGTCAGACAAACGCCGTTGGTGGCGATACTGTCACCCAGGCCAATACTGCCGAGGTCAAGACCAGAGGTTTTAACCCGCAACCGCAGATCGCCACTACGGGGCTCGCAGACCACAATTTCGCCAACTGCTTCAATAATGCCTGTAAACATAACACCTGCGCCCACCAGCACGCGATTACTCGTCGATTAAGCCCAATTTGTCGTCTTTTACCGGGACGGTGTCGAGGGTTCCGACGTGATCCGCAAATCGTCACCCACTATGCGAATATCCCGTATCTTTAACGGCAATTGCTGATCCATATTATCAAAAGGCAACACCAGCATAGGCCTCGCCAGATTGCCGAGTAATGTCGGCGCCATGTAAACGATCAGCTCATCCACCAGCCCCTGACCGACAAACGCACCGGCGAGCGTCGCTCCGGCTTCCACCAGCACACGATTGCACTCCAGTCCTGCGAGATGTCGCAGCAGGGCCGCCAGATCTACGCTGCCATCTCCCCTGTCGAGGGTGACCGATGCCACACCGGGGATATTTTTTTCAACCGCCGTCGCCAGCAGTGTCCTGCCACCGTCGGTTAGCAGGGTGGCTTCAGGGGGCAAGGGGCTTTTTCCACACACCACCACTCTGAGCGGTTGCCTCATGGCAATCTCGGCTGCATTATCAAGCCCCAGCTCGGCGACCCGGACGGTGAGTGATGGATCATCGTGCAACAGCGTACCGCTACCGGTAATAATGGCACAGCTTTGCGCCCGCAGACGCTGCACATCGCTGCGCGCTGCAACACCGGTAATCCACTGGCTTTCGCCACTGGCCATAGCCGTGCGCGCATCCATACTCATGGCCAGTTTAACCGTAACCCAGGGCATGCCGTGCTGGTGACGCTTGATAAAACCCCGATTGAGTTCCCGTGCCTGATCCTCCAGCACGGGGCCATCCACGGTGATACCAGCACGCCGAAGCTTTTCCAGCCCGGCACCGGCAACCTCGGGATTGGGGTCCACCATCGCATACACTACGCGAGATATACCCGCCAAAATCAGCGCTTCCACACAGGGCGGGGTGCGGCCGTGATGGCTGCAGGGCTCAAGTGTGACATACGCCGTGGCACCTTTGGCCGCGGCACCTGCCTGACTCAGAGCATGAATTTCCGCGTGGGGCTCACCGGCTCGCTCATGCCAGCCTTCCCCGATCACCCGATCACCGCTGGCGATGACACAACCCACCGCCGGATTGGGCATCGTGGTGTAGCGACCCCGGCCCGCCAGTTGCAGTGCCCTGGCCATCAGGCTCAAATCAAGACGACGGCTCACCGGATTCAGACACCTTTAATATCAGGCAGGTTTTTTTCCAGCCGGTCCAGTTCTGCACGAAATTCATTCAGATCCTGAAAGCTGCGATAGACCGAGGCAAATCTGACATAGGCCACTTCATCGAGCTCGCGCAACTGTTCCATCACCTGCTCGCCAATCATTCGGGACGTCACCTCACGCTCGCCGGTAGCGCGGATCTGGTGCTGAATATGGGAAATGGCCGCTTCAAGCCGCTCAATACTCACTGGCCTTTTTTCCAGAGCACGCAACAACCCCGCCCTCAGCTTGTCCTCGTCGAACGGCTCGCGCACGTCATCACGCTTGATGACTCTT
>DDNV01000005.1:14795-15442 GCA_002341315.1 Cellvibrionales bacterium UBA2511 | reverse complement strand
GTCATCACGCTTGATGACTCTTGGCATTAGCAGTTCTGCCACCTCATAGGTGGTAAAGCGCTCCTTGCAGGAGAGGCACTCGCGCCGACGTCGTACCTGATCGCCTTCGGCAACCAGCCGGGAATCAATCACCTTGGTGTCGTCGGCGCTACAGAAAGGACAGTGCATGGGTTTTGCCAATGAATTCGAACAGGCGCAAATGGTACCACATCTTGTCATTGCCACCCGCTCTGTAAAACCGGCCACAGGGACAAAACGACACCTTCAATCAGAACCCCATCAGAAACAAAAAGCCCCGCTTGAGCAGGGCTTTTCTGACCATCTGGTCGCGGCGGTCATTTAGCCATAGACGGGGAATCTGGCGCAGATCTCCAGCACCTTTTCCTTCACCTGTGGAATTACCTGCTCAACGGTACCATTCTCCAGGCTATCCAGCACATCGCAGATCCAGTGGGTAAGCTGGATACTCTCAGCCTCGGTAAACCCACGGGTAGTAATTGCCGGCGTACCAATCCGCAGCCCCGAGGTGATAAACGGTGAGCGGGGATCATTGGGCACAGCATTCTTGTTGACAGTGATGAAGGCTCGGCCGAGGGCCTCGTCGGCATCCTTACCGGTATAGTCCTTGCCGATCAGGTCCACCAGCA
>DDNV01000005.1:10877-14620 GCA_002341315.1 Cellvibrionales bacterium UBA2511 | reverse complement strand
AGGTCCACCAGCATCAGGTGGTTTTCAGTGCCTTTGGAGACAATCCGGATACCGCGTTCCATAAAGGCAGCAGCCATGGCCTTGGCATTTTTCACCACCTGCTGCTGGTAGACACGGAAATCCTCGGTCATCGCTTCCTTGAAAGACACCGCCTTGGCAGCAATCACATGGCACAGGGGACCGCCCTGGCCACCGGGGAATACCGCCGAGTTAATTTTTTTCGCCAGCTCTTCGCTGTTGGTCAGAATGATACCGCCGCGGGGACCCCGCAGGGTTTTATGGGTGGTTGACGTCACCACATCGGCATAGGGAACTGGACTGGGATAAACACCCGCGGCCACCAGACCCGCCACGTGAGCCATATCCACCAGCAAGTAGGCACCCACCTTGTCGGCAATCTCGCGAAATTTAGCCCAATCCAGTATCCCTGAATAGGCGGAGAAACCGGCCACAATCATTTTTGGCTTGTGTTCCAGTGCCAGCGTTTCAATTTGCTGATAGTCCACCAGACCGGTTTCAGGATCGAGTCCATATTGGACAGCATGGTAAATCTTGCCTGAGAAATTCGGTTTGGCGCCATGGGTGAGATGCCCACCGGCATCCAGACTCATACCGAGGATGGTATCACCCGGCAGGCACAGCGCCTGATAGACTGCACTGTTGGCCTGTGATCCGGAATGGGGCTGGACGTTGGCATAGCCGGCACCAAATAGCACCTTGACCCGCTCAATGGCCAACTCCTCGGTCTGATCAACAAATTCACAACCACCGTAGTAGCGCTTGTGGGGATAACCCTCTGCGTACTTGTTGGTGAGCTTGGTGCCCTGAGCGGCCATGACTGCGGGACTGGTGTAATTCTCGGAGGCAATCAGCTCGAGGTGCTCTTCCTGACGCTGCTCTTCGTGTTGAATGGCAGCCCAGATTTCGGGGTCAAAACTGGCAATGCTGATATCTTTATCGAACATGGATCTCACACTGGTGGCTGGGGAAAAAGAGCGTGAATTGTACACAAATCCACCAGCGAATCCCAAGCTAAATACAATGCTTTGAACGCTATTGACTCACCGGTAAGATATCACCTTACCCAGCGGCCAGCCCTTAACCATCAAGTTATGCGGTCAGCGGCCCAGCTTGAAAAGGCCATTTCTTTGACATTTTGCAATTCGTCCTCTGCCACACCCCAGACAGCATTGGACGTGAGAGGATCATCGTGAAAAATATACAGACGGGAAGCCAACTCATTGAACGGTAGCGAGGACTCACCATAGCGCTCCCCATTGTCCTGGGTTGAAACCTTGATGCCGTTGCCCCAGTTTTGCCCGCTGTCATTGTTCGGGTTATAAAAATAAACCCGCATTTCTCCCGACTGATCGAGCGCCACACGCAGGATGGTAATCGCATGCCAGCCCACAAACCGCGCTGAGCTGTCCGTCACCGCCAACCCCGCTGGCTGGGGGTGAATCACTAACTGGTTGCCATTGTTGAGTGGGTGGTAACAGGCAAAGAAATTGCGCAGAAAACCATCGTAATCGTGCAGCTTGCCGGTAGCCACGTCGACGGCAATATTAAAACCACGACCCACCCACCAGCCGTGAAACTCCGGATTGATCCAACGGTGCGGATCCTCACCGCGGTCGGCGCAGAGACGTCCCATCTGGAGATAAATACGATCGAGATGTGGCACCAGCAAATTGGAAACCGGATCGCTGTCAATTGGCACCGCTCGCGTCAGATCCACTGGCAACTCTGCGGAATTGATGGACGCACCTTCAAAATGCATCAACATGCCATCAAAGTGCCCGACCTGATCGATCAGATGCAGCAGGTAGTCGGGGGCATTGAACGACCACATGGAAATCGCCCGCACCGACTGACAGGTGGGGTTATTACCCTGTCCGAGACCCAGGGGCTGCCCAAGTACAGAAATGGTCCCGGCCAGCAAAAAGACCCGTGCGGGCAGCGCCTGACCAAAGGCCGCACTGATCGCAGCGTTGGCATTCTCGGAAAGATCGAGCGATATCTGCCGCCAAAGGCCGGGACCAATCGGCGGAATGAAGAGGACGCCGCGCTCCAACAACATGGCTAGTCCGTAGATCGCCTGGGCGGTTTCAGGGTAGATGGCTTCTTCAATCAGCTGATAGACCAGCTTGCTGTAACACTGCAGTGAATCCAGCCCGGTATTACTCAGACCCAACGCATCGGGAATCAACTCAACCCGTTCATTTTCCAGCAGCCAGCGCAAAAATGCCGCATGGTAATCGGAGACCAGCCCCACATCGTGCATGGCCCGGGCAAACCCCCGGGCTTCCTGTTGCAGGGCATTGAAATCCATAGCGGCAAGATACGCCCGATAGTGGGGTATCCCAAGATCATCCAGGCTGGTCTTGGTCGGCCCGAACAGCGCCGAGATCAAACGGTCTGCACCGAGGCGGGCATCACCGAGGCTGTAATCGCCCCCGGCCAATGTAATCGCTATCTGGGTGATCATGGCTTTGACATGGCCGACCTGGATCGGGCGTTGGCCGAGAATACGCCAGATTTCATCGGTGAGGTTGCCCAGAATATCCTCGTAGCCGACGTGCCCAACCAGAAAATGCAACAGATCATTAACCACCCGAGTCATCTCCGGCTGGTTCTGGCGTTCCGCCTCAGAAGCTCCGGCAGAAAATACTTTACTCAGGTTATGGGCCAGTACCTGGGAGAGGAAATGGTGGGCCTGCTCTGCTGAAAATCCGGCCCGGACATAACTGCCACTGGCCACTGACAACGCCCTCAACTGGCTGAGACATTCAATCACAAGCGTCTGCCGGTCACCCAGCTCGAAGGTATTGGCCACCAGACCGGCCAGCAGGGTTTTCGGATCCTGCCAGTCGGTGCCCAAGAATACCCCGGCGCGGTCGAGTCTGGGGGCCCAGAGATAGAGCCGCTCAATACCCCCCGGCTGCATCATCAACCGACGACAGAGCTCCAACACCTGTGGCGTCGCTGCGGGTTTGGCGAAATCCCGGCTGCGCTCCAGCCGGCCAACCGCCTGCTCCAGGGAGCTTTCGATCACGTCAGCCAGCTCACCTGAGCTGGCAACAGGGCCCGTCTCCGGGGAAACCTCAGACATAAAAATCCAGTTCTTCCTGATGCTTCAGCAAATCGCGCATCCTGTAGGGCTCAGCACCGAAGAAATATACCAGCCCCCAGTGCGTACCGAATGCCGAGCGCTTGGTGACCTTGTTTTCCTGCGGAGCCTGCAACTCATGAAACTCAAAGTATTCATGTTGCTCCGTCTCTTCCGGAATGCGCAATTCACTCACGACCCGACGGCGCGGATAGACCCCGAAACACCCGGCATGGCCTTTGGCGTCCACCACTTCTTCGGGGAAAAACGCCGTAATTTCCTCTTCCGTGGTGTGCGGATCAAATGCCAGCACCATGCCCTGATAGGCATTAAAGCCATAGGCCCGCTCCAGCAATTCAAACACTTTAAAGCCTGGTGGACGGTAGGCCACCTCACCAAAGTACATTTTACCGTCTTTGGTGACAAAATATTCCGGGTGAATGAAACCGAAATCAATATCAAATGTTTCAATCAGTTTTTCTATTTCTTCCTCAATGCGGGGTCGCCATTTCTCCAGCTCAGGGGAGGCTGGCACAAACACCGAGTAACCGAGCGTGACGTATTCGGAAATATTCAGAAAACGAATTTTACGGTCGTGAATCCAGGCTTCCACGGCGAATTCCCAGCCGTCCAG
>DDNV01000005.1:10266-10706 GCA_002341315.1 Cellvibrionales bacterium UBA2511 | reverse complement strand
ACGGCGAATTCCCAGCCGTCCAGATGGCTCTCCATCAAAAACGGGAACTCGTCCTCAGGAATCGCCTGGACATCATCAGGGGTTCTTACCACCCGGTGACCGAGACAGCCAGCCTTGTCAAAGGCTTTCAGGTGAATCGGATCATTGGGGTCACCATCCAGCTTGAGTAGGGCCTGATTGACGCGTTTAAGAAAATGAATAACATCGGTTTTGTCATGGGCTTCTTCAAAAATGCCAACACGGATACCACCCAGTTGCGCACGACGCTTCATCAGCGCCTTGTCGCGAAACAGCAACGACTGCCCCATCAAACGGGGATTTTTCATCAACACCGCATTGATCGCACCAGCCCATTCCACCGTTTCCTCGAACAACGGGATGGCGACATCCACACCCTCATCCTGCAAGGTCTGAGCAATTTCCATGGAGCGATCATTCAG
>DDNV01000005.1:9764-10143 GCA_002341315.1 Cellvibrionales bacterium UBA2511 | reverse complement strand
ATTTCCATGGAGCGATCATTCAGCCGCTCAAAGTTCCAGGGAATATAGGGAATACTGTGCTTTGTCGCATATTCCTCTGCCCACGGCGGAGCAATGACCACGTAACGCCTGTCCATTCTGTCCACAGCGTCAATAGCATTTAGCGACCAGCCCAGCAAGGCAACATAGCCTTTTTCCTGATTCTTTGCTGACATAAATAAACCTCCGGGTAACACCTATTTCTGTGCCTTGTTTTCATCAAAAAAGTGAATTAACGACGCTTGATAACCAGTGAAACCTGGTCAAAGGAAAGGCACTTCAGAGACCAGTGTGGCCCATTAGGGGGTTAAAGATCAAATAAGCGGCTTTATGGAAATTGCAATAGAAACACGGAATTAGT
>DDNV01000005.1:7445-9599 GCA_002341315.1 Cellvibrionales bacterium UBA2511 | reverse complement strand
CACCGTGGCACAGCCGTCGACAGGGCTCGGCGCAGCCGAATAATCAGGATAAAAGTTTATCGCCAAAATGCCCGTCAGCGACGGCCATACCAACCGCTCACATGTTGCGTCGATACAATCCGCCAACCTGATACAAAGCCCCACTCATCTGGCCGAGTGAACAGCATTTGGCGGCCTCCATCAGACAGGTGAAGGAGTTCTCCCGCTGCAGAACTACCCGCTGCAATTGCTCCAAAGCGGCTTGGGATTGTCCGTTGTGCAGTGTCTGGTAGGCCTTCAGATTATCCACCTGCTGCTGCTTTTCGGCATCGTCGGAGCGGGCCAGTTCGCGGCCCTCAATAGTTTCCTCTGTACCGGCTTCCGGCAAATAGGTATTGACCCCAATCAACGGCAGAGAGCCGTCGTGTTTGCGGTGTTCATAATAAAGGCTCTCTTCCTGAATCTTGCCGCGCTGGTACATAGTATCCATGGCCCCCAATACGCCACCGCGCTCGGAGATTTTTTCAAATTCGCTGTAGACAGCTTCCTCAACCAGATCCGTCAGCTGATCGACAATAAAAGAGCCCTGCCAGGGGTTTTCACAGATATTCAGGCCAAACTCCCGGTTGATGATCAATTGAATCGCCACGGCCCGGCGCACAGACTCGGTGGTGGGCGTGGTGATAGCCTCGTCGTAGGCGTTGGTGTGCAGGCTGTTGGTGTTGTCGAAAATCGCGTAAAGCGCCTGCAACGTGGTGCGAATGTCGTTAAAACTCATTTCCTGGGCGTGCAGGCTGCGGCCCGAGGTCTGGATGTGATACTTCAACATCTGGCTGCGCGGGCTGGCACCGTAACGGGCCTTCATGGCCCGCGCCCAAATGCGCCGTGCCACCCGGCCCATCACCGTGTATTCCGGGTCCATACCGTTGGAAAAGAAGAAGCTGAAGTTGGGTACGAAATCGTCCACTTTCATACCCCGGGACAGGTAATACTCAACCAGGGTAAACCCGTTGGACAGGGTAAACGCCAGTTGGGAGATCGGGTTGGCCCCCGCCTCGGCAATGTGATACCCACTCACCGACACGCTGTAATAGTTGCGAACATTGTGTTCGATGAAAAAAGCCTGCATGTCGCCCATCATGGTCAGGGCAAAACTGGTGGAAAAAATACAGGTATTCTGAGCCTGGTCCTCCTTGAGAATATCGGCCTGCACGGTGCCGCGCACTGACGCCAGGGTTTCGGCACGGATGCGAGCGTAGGTATCGGCATCCACCAGCTTGTCGCCACTGATACCCAGCAGCGCCAATCCCAGGCCATCGTGGCCCTCCGGCAATTGACCCGCATACTGTGGACGCGGTTCATCGCCAAACCAGGCATCAATTGTCTGCTGCGCTTCGTCCCACAGGTTGTTGCCTTTCAGGTATTTTTCCACCTGCTGGTCGATGGCGGTATTCATAAAGAACGCCAGAATGATCGGTGCCGGGCCGTTGATGGTCATGGAGACAGAGGTAGACGGCGAGCAGAGATCAAAACCCGAATAGAGTTTTTTCATATCGTCCAGAGTCGCCACCGACACACCGGAATTACCTACCTTCCCCCAGATATCCGGGCGCGGATCGGGATCAGCGCCGTACAGCGTCACTGAATCAAAGGCGGTGGACAGCCGGGTCGCCGACTGCCCCCGGGAAAGATAGTGAAAACGCCGGTTGGTTCGCTCCGGGGTGCCCTCACCGGCAAACATCCGGGTGGGGTCCTCCCCGGCGCGACGGTAGGGGAACACCCCCGCCGTATAGGGATAGCTGCCGGGCAAGTTCTCCGCCAACAGAAAGCTGAGCTGCTCCCCCCAGTCGCGATACTGAGGAGTGGCAATTTTGGGAATCTTCAGGTGACTGAGGGACTCCACATAGTTATCACCGGTTATGTCCCGACCGCGCACCTGATAGCAATATTCCTGCTGCTCCACACCGGCTTTGCGCTCCGGCCACTCCTGCAACAGGCAGATCGACTCGCTGCTCAGATCACCGATGGCATCCTGATAACCCCGTCGCAGGGCACACAGCGTTTTGTCACCCTCACCGTCGCTGAGGGCCGCCACCGGGTATAGCTCCAACGATTCCGGCAACAGCGGGTCGCCCAGGGATGCCAACACCTGATAATGCTGAAACGCATTGGCCG
>DDNV01000005.1:2013-7298 GCA_002341315.1 Cellvibrionales bacterium UBA2511 | reverse complement strand
ATGCTGAAACGCATTGGCCGCAAACTCTGCCTGGCGGTTATTGTCCACCTTGATCTGGCGGCCACTCTCACTGATTTCCGCCAGGTAGCGCACCCGACTGCCAGGGATCAACGCCACGGACCGCGATGCAATATCGCCATCAACGACGGGCGGCACCCAGAGATTTTCGTCCAGGGCCTTCTTTTCCACCAGCAGGCGACACAGGTGATAAAAGGCGCTGTTCAGCCCGGGGTCGTTGAACTGGCTGGCAATGGTCGGGTATACCGGAATCTGCTCCGCAGTCACGGCAAAGGCATTGTGATTGCGCTGCCACTGTTTGCGAATATCCCGCAAGGCATCTTCAGCACCGCGCTTGTCGTACTTGTTGAGAATCACCATGTCGGCGTAATCGATCATGTCGATCTTTTCCAACTGGCTCGCCGCACCGTAGTCGCTGGTCATAATATAGAGAGAGAAATCCACCAGATCGACAATCTCGGAATCGCTCTGGCCAATACCGGCGGTCTCCACCAGCACCAGATCGTAGCCGAGGGATTTCAGGAACAGGGTGACATCGCCGAGCATTTCACTGGTAGCCAGGTGCTGGCGGCGGGTCGCCATGGAGCGCATGTAAATCTGCGGTGACGACAGGCTGTTCATGCGAATGCGGTCACCGAGCAACGCACCCCCGGTGCGACGACGGGTTGGATCCACCGCCAATACGGCGATGCGCATGTCCGGGCGCTGCAACAGAAAACGGCTCAGCAGCTCATCCACGGTACTGCTTTTGCCCGCGCCACCGGTACCCGTGACACCCACCACTGGAGTGTTTCCGGCGGCCAGCTGCCAGGTCTTTTTCAACCGCGTCAACTCAACGGGGGCAATGGCGCCCTCCTCGATGGCAGAAATCATCTGCGCCACGGCAATGTCATCATCCAGCGAAGGCTGCTTCGGATAGGGGCTGGGACGGCGGGCCCGATGGGCCCGGCCCACCAGATCATCGATCATACCGGTCAGGCCCAGGGTCATACCATCAGCCGGGTGATAGATTCGGTTGACACCCTCGGACTGAAGCTGGGCAATTTCATCTTCGGTTATGGTGCCACCACCCCCACCGAATACCTGAATGTGCGCGGCGTTATTCTCGCGCAACAGTTCCAGCATATAACGGAAATACTCCATGTGGCCGCCCTGATAGGAGCTGATGGCAATGGCGTCGGCATCCTCCTGAATCGCCGCCCGCACCACCTCGTCGACACTGCGATTGTGGCCGAGATGCACCACCTCTACGCCGCCGCCCTGAATCAACCGACGCATCACATTGATCGCGGCATCGTGACCATCGAACAGCGAAGTGGCCGTCACAATCCGCAGCGGCGCGGCATCGACCTTCGGGCGCGCAGGGTTATCACGCATTGCTTCTGTCACAGTCACCTCCTTTACAAGACCGGACACACAGGACCAAGGGGAGCACCCCCTGCCTGCCAGGTTCACAGCCTTTTAATCATAGGTCTTCAATATCGAACATCAGCCGACTGAATCGATGCTGACATATTGTCCGACAATATGTCAATTTAGAAAATTCTGCTACTCTTCTGCCACTACTAACAGACTGCCAGCAACGGATCATTCATCATGGCTCAACCCGTCAACTTTGGCCCCCTGGCCCATCAACCTGCCTACCGACTGGTCAGCGAGAAAATCCGCCACGCCATTATTTCCGGCGATATTGAGGCGGGAGAACTGCTGCCCACCGAAACCGATCTGGCCGAACAATTCGGCGTCACCCGCTCCACCGTGAGGGAGGCGATCCGACTGCTGGAGCACGTCGGTATTCTGGGGCGCGCAGACCGCAAGCGGCTGGTAGTGACGAGACCCGGTACCGAGGCCATCGGTCGCTCCGTCAGCGCCGCCATGCTGATGCACCGGGTGACCTTCGAAGAACTGTGGCAAGTGGCCATGGGGCTGGAGCCGCTGGCGGGCAAGCTGGCATGCTTGTCTGCCACTGACGCCGAGAAACAGTTACTGGCGGACAATCTTGTCCGCACCCGCGAGGTGATGGCCGATCACGATGCACTGCTGGAAGTGGAAATCGAATTTCACAACCTGGTGGCCGAAGCCACCCACAACAACGCCCTGCTGCTGGCCCGCGCCCCCCTCAACGAGCTGTTCTACCCCGCCTGGGGCGCCGTGATTCGCGCCCTCTCACCAGGTGAACGTATCCTCGTCGCCCACCAGCATGTCTACGATGCCATCTGCGCGGGTGATCAGGAAAAAGCAGAAGAGTGGATGGAAAAACACATGCGCGACTTCCGCCGGGGCATTGAAATGGGCAATCTGGGTTTCGAACAGCCGGTGCAGGGTTAAGTATAACCGTCCAAAACTGACCGACACCCTACGCCAAATGGTGATACGAACTGTGAGTTCTCTTCCGACAAAAAATACCGGCCATTGGCTGTCTACCTATCATCATTGGTGCCAACACTGGATCGCGACCTCCAACCACTATACTGTCAGGACGTAGTTGCAGCCTGACCTGTCATCGACAGCCTTGAGCGCTAGAGGAGAGCAAAATGTTTTTATCGTTATTGGGCATCACATTTGCGGTTTCACTGGTTGTGTGTTTCGTCGTTTCAAAATTATTTGCAAGGCCTATTAAAGGGATACTTGAGCGAATAGTTGCCAACGATATCGCCTATGCCTGGACTACCTATCTGAAATTTGCCGTCTATGTGGTAGGTATCTCCGGCGGTGTTCGCATTCACTACCTTGAGAACTTCCTGCGAGAGCCAACGGAACATTTCACCCCACCTGTTTTGACCTCCGATCGCTGGGTGCTGGAGATCTACCGAACCATTATCGAGTCATTGCAATCCATCGCATGGATGCTGCTCGTATTTTTTGTATTCGCTTTAATTGCCTACGTCATCGTTCGCGTCTTCGGGCAACGTTCAAAAGCTCAGGGCTCTACCGATGATCAAACTGAACTATAACCAGTATGACTTTGTGTGTTCGGCACCGGGCACTAAAAAGCAGCAACTGTTTCGTGCCGGTTACTGAAGCGTTAGCGTTTTCACGACCAACATTTCATTCAACAGTGAGGTATTTAATATGGCAATGGGATCAGCAAGCACAATAAAAATCATCGGCCTTATCCTTCTGGTTGTGGGCGCCGGGCTGGCACTCTGGGGGTATCAACTGTCGGAGTCCATCGGCTCGGAAATAACCCAGGCCGTTACAGGATCGGAGACGGATAAGGTGATGACGCTCTACATTGCTGGTGCTGCCAGTTTTGTGGTTGGTCTATACCTTTTCATTAAAAATTAATACAGGAGGCAACATGGATATCATCAGCTTAATCATCTTCTTAGCCGTTGGCGCACTGGCCGGTTGGCTTGCTGGCAACATCGTCAAGGGCAGTGGATTTGGCGTCGTAGCCAACATTATTGTGGGAATTATCGGTGCCCTACTAGGTGGATTTTTGTTCGGTTTGCTCGGTATAACCACGGGCGGCTTATTAGGCTCGATTATTATGGCCACCATCGGCGCTGTTATTTTGTTATATATTGTCAGCATCATTAAGAAAGCCTGACTTGTTCTGACACCTGACAACAGGATGGAAAAACAGATTTCCGTTGATGTCGCTGACAGCATCCAGCAAAATCGACCGAGGAATATCACAAAAGGAGGTCATTCCGATGGCAAGGCAACCGGCCAAAATTAAAATCAGGAAGTAATCATCCAGCTGACTATTCGAGCCTGTGTAACCAGGCTCGAATTCCCAACGTGAGAACATGACCATGGACTGGAGCACACTTCTTTTCGGGGCGCTCATTGGTGGCCTGATCAGTTACGCCGTCGACAAACTCCTGACATTTATCGAAAACCAGACGTTCATCCAGCTCGCTTACAAGGGTGAATTCTATTCATACCGCTATGCCACCACAGATGCCGATAAGCTCGTTTCCCACCGGTGGAAAATTGCACGAAAACTAAACGGCTCCATCGGCGTGACAATCGAAGAGTTCAATCATGAAAACCCCTTCAAATATAAAGGTGCTATCAGGGTAAAAGACCGGTTTATCTATGTACATCTGCGCGGGCTAAACCACTCCGAAGAAATGTTCTATATCTTTTCGGAACCCATGGACAAGAAAATTACCGCGATTCAGGGTGTACTGGTAGCCATCTCCATGGATGGTAAGCCCTGGTCGGGCAACGAGATTCTGGTCAACGAACCCATCTCCCCACAAAAAGCCCGAAAGTTACTGGCTGAATGCACGTAGACAGCCAAAGCGAATGCCACCTCTGTTCAGCCTTGGCGTATCGGGTCAGCAATCACTTTATTCGCCCATCCCGATAGTTGGCATCCGACGCTGGCAAACAGGGTAAAAGCACCGATTGCGGATGGTTACGAATCCTTTAACTCCCGACGCAACATTTCCAGGGCTTCCTGCATCAGTTCCGGCTCCAACAGCGGCACTGAAATATCGACCCCCCTGGCCAGCACCTCGGTCACCACTTTCAGCGCCTCGACACGGGCGAACCATTTTCGGTTGCCGGGAATCAGATGCCAGGGCGCTGATTCCGTCGAGGTTTTGTCCAGCATCTCCTTAAATGCCAGCTGGTAGTCATCCCAGCGGTGCCAGTTGCGAATGTCCTCGCTGGTAATTTTCCAGTGCTTGCGCGGGTTGCGCAGGCGTTCTTCAAAGCGCCGCATTTGCTCAACTTTGGTAATCACCGGCAACAGTTTGACGACCGGTACGCCATCGTCATGAAGCATCCGCTCAAAGTCATTGATCTCGGCATAGGCACGCTGCCAGGCAGATTTACTGCAGTACCCTTCGATACGCTCCACCAGCACGCGGCCGTACCAGGAGCGATCGAAAATCGCAATGGAGCCCGACGAGGGCAGTCGCTGCCAAAAACGTTGCAGATAGTGCTGCCCGGACTCCTCAGCACTGGGGGCACCGATCGGCCAGACCTGCACGCCCCGCACATCCAGGGGTTGCGTGAGTCGACGGATAATACCGCCTTTACCGGCGCAGTCCGCCCCCTCGAGCACAATCACCGCCCGTCGACCCTGGGTGTAATAGGCCAGTTGGATTTGCAGCATCTTTTCCTGCAACTTGCCCAGCAGGTGTTTATATTCGCCCTTGTCCCTGAGCGCCCGATCCGGGTCAATATCACTGAGCTGGACGCCATCCCCCACAGGGTCAATCGACGCCTTCATCGATCTGTCTCTTTTGTTTTTCTACCCATGACGGGATTTACCTCAGCGTTGCGTTTACCGGCGGTGTGCCCCA
>DDNV01000005.1:0-1953 GCA_002341315.1 Cellvibrionales bacterium UBA2511 | reverse complement strand
CGCATTGCGTTTACCGGTGGTGTGCCCCATGACCACACCGGCATCCTATGTTCTTTGTAATCGAAACCGGCAGGCCGGGCAACGACCAATGGCCCTGAGCCTAAATTTCCTGCCCCCACACTTCCATATTTTTACGCCATGTCCCGGCAATAGCCGAACCCCGGCGACTGGCGCACAGCAGCCGTTTGGTCTAGAGTGAGCAACATTTCGGGGTCGATGGATTGACGTCAATCTAGGCGAATTAGACCACCTGAACCATCAACCACTGAATGAGCGCACGTCATGCCCTCTTTTACCATGCAGGAATTGCAGTCGGCCATCGCGGAATTGGATCAGGCGATTTTCAGCCACGAGCAATGGTACAAAAGCCTGCTGCGTATCCTCATTTCAAGGGTACCGGCGGAACCGGCAGACCTGAGACCAGACGCGCACCAGCACTGTCGCTTTGGTCAGTGGTATGAAAACGTCTCTACAGCCCTACTCCGAGAGCATCCGGCCTTTGTTTCACTCGGCGATGCCCACGAAAAAATGCACGTCTATGCACGCACCCTGCTCCAGCTCGTCTCTGACAATAAACCTGTTGCCACTAGTCAGCTGGATCAATTCGAAAATGCCCTGGACAAAATGCGACTGGAGATTCAGTCGTTGCGGCACGAGCTGTCAGAAATCATCCAAAGTCAGGACCCCCTCACCGGGGCACAAAACAGGGCCGGCCTGCTACCCTGGCTTCGCGAACAACAGGCACTGAGCCAGCGAAGGGGACAACACTGTGCGCTGACAATGCTGGATCTCGATCACTTCAAGCAGGTCAATGACGAACACGGTCATCTCGCCGGCGACAAGGTGCTTATCTCTACAGTGCAATGCCTTCAGGCCATTCTCCGGCCATACGACCGGATATACCGCTATGGAGGAGAGGAATTCCTGCTTTGCATGCCCGGCACAACGCCGGAGGAGGCTCGGGAAGTGGCCGAACGGATGTGTCATGCTGTTGCCGCTCAGCGAATCCAGCCCGACGGCACCGATCATATTCTGCGGGTGACAGCGTCACTGGGTGTCACCATGCTCGATCCTTCCCGATCTGTTGAAGATTCCATTGAGTCCGCAGACAGGGCAATGTATGAGGCAAAAAAATTGGGACGCAATCGCGTGGTGACAGAATATTGAGCATATCTCCCAGTAGGCAGACCCTCCACGGGAATAACCCGGCGGGGTGCTTCTGACCCGTTTCAGTTTCCGCTACAATCCACACACTTGATATGGCCTGCTCACTGATTCTCCACGGGAGACATAAACAGCTCCGACCCTGCCGGGTATAACAATCCGATCAGCACTGACAGGCACCACTCTTTTAACAAAAAAATCAGGCAAGTATTCCATGGCCCAATATGTATACACCATGAACCGGGTGGGCAAGGTCGTTCCGCCCAAACGCCAGATCCTCAAGGATATCTCCCTGTCCTTTTTCCCGGGTGCCAAGATCGGCGTACTCGGCCTGAATGGTTCAGGCAAATCCACCCTGCTGAAAATCATGGCCGGGCTCGACACCGACATTCAGGGGGAAGCGCGCCCGATGCCCGGTATCAAGGTGGGCTACCTGCCACAGGAGCCGCAACTGGACCCCGCCAAGGATGTGCGCGGCAATGTGGAGGACGGCGTCCGGGAAGCGGTGGATGCACTGAAATCGCTGGACGAACTGTACGCCGCCTATGCCGAACCGGATGCGGATTTCGATAAGCTGGCCAAGCGCCAGGGCGAGCTGGAAAACATTATCGAGACCTGGGACGCCCACAATCTGAACCACACTCTGGAAGTGGCTGCCGACGCCCTGCGCCTGCCGCCCTGGGATGCCGATGTCAGCAAGCTGTCCGGGGGTGAAAAACGCCGGGTGGCCCTGTGTCGCCTGCTGCTGTCAAAGCCCGATATGCTACTGCTGGATGAGCCCACCAACCA
>DDNV01000063.1:54585-59887 GCA_002341315.1 Cellvibrionales bacterium UBA2511 | reverse complement strand
CACCCCGGCGCTGATTGTCGGCGGTTTTGCCGAGCGTATGCGCTTTTCGGCAGTCATGCTGTTCAGCTGCCTCTGGTTGCTGGTGGTCTACGTGCCGATCACCCACTGGGTCTGGGGCGGTGGCTGGCTGGCTGAAATGGGGCTGCTGGATTTCGCCGGTGGCACGGTGGTACATATTACCGCTGGGGTTGCCGCGCTGGTGACGGCGATTGTTCTGGGTCGCCGCCGTGGCTTCCAGCAACAGCCAATGATGCCGCACAACCTGACCATGACCGTTACCGGGGCAGGGATGCTCTGGGTTGGCTGGTTTGGCTTTAATGGCGGTTCGGCTCTCGCTGCCAACGGTGACGCGGGCATGGCCATGCTGGTGACTCACATCTCCGCCGCCACCGGCTCACTGGCCTGGATGATGATGGAGTGGATCAAACACGGCAAACCGTCCGTACTGGGCATCGTCACGGGTATGGTGGCGGGTCTCGGCACCATCACCCCGGCATCCGGCTTTGTCGGCCCCGGCGGTGCAGTGCTGATCGGCTTCAGCGCCGGCATCATCTGCTATTTCGCAACCCAGATGCTCAAACTGCGCTTCCGGATTGACGACTCACTCGACGTCTTCCCGGTACACGGCATCGGCGGGATCCTCGGCACCCTGCTGGCCGGGATATTCATCTCCGCCGACCTCGGCGTCTTCAGCGGTCAGGGCTATGCCGAGGGTATGGCGATGGATTCCCAGCTAAAAGTCCAGTTTATCGGGGTACTCAGTACGCTTGTCTATACTGCCGTACTGACTTTTGTATTGTTGAAACTGGTTAATCTGATGGTTGGCCTGAGAGTCGACGACGAGGAGGAAACCCAGGGGCTGGATATCTCCCAGCATGATGAGAGGGGCTACGATATCTGAGGATTTGCTACTGTACCGGTTGTGTTTACCGGTCAACGTGAACAGGAAAAAGCCGCCTCCGGGCGGCTTTTTTAAATACTTTGTCCGGCATTGTGTCACCGGGCGTGATCGATAGCCTCGCACAACTGCCGGGCACCCTTCACAATACGCGGGGTATGACGGTGTAAAAGATAGGGGTCTACACCGTAAATATGTCCACCGGCGACGGCACGCAATTGTGGCCACTGACGCCAGTAATCAAACGCTGTCCCGGCTTCCGTGTACTGCCCCACCACAATGACTTCCGGATCGGCTGCCAGCACTGATTCCACGCCCAGCCTTGGCACCAGCCCTGCGGTATTGGCAAACACGTTGCGTCCACCGCACAGGGCTATCATGTCCGAGACCAGGTGGCTGCCACCGAAGGTCATCAGTGGTGACTGCCATATCTGGTAATACACCGTCACCGGGCGCGACTGACCGTACTCATCACCCAGTGTTTTAATGGCCTGGCGAAACTGCGCAACCACAGGCTCTGCGGTCTCTTCGCGACCCAACAGCTTGCCAATATTCAACACACTGCGGGGAATATCGTCCAGGTGGCGGGGCTTGTTGACATAGACGTTCAGGTCCAGGGATTTGAGCCGGTTGATCATGCTCTCCCCATTGCCGCTCAACCATACCAGCACCAGATCGGGCTGATACTGTAGCAGGGCCTCGTAATTGATTTTATTATTGGAGCCAATCACCGGCAGGGCTTTTGCCGCTGCGGGAAAGTCGCTCCAGGCCACAGTAGCAGTCATCTGACCACCACCACCCACGGCATATACCAATTCGGTCAGATGAGGCGCCAGAGTAATCACCCGTTGGGCCGGGCCGTCGAGCACAAGCTGTTCACCGATATCATCCCGAACGCGAATCTCTGCAGAAACCGCAGCTCCGTACAATACCAGCAACAGCACGAGCAGGGTTCGTGGCATCTCAGGCAATCACCAGTGGCGTACCCGTCAGCGGGTTGATACCGATGGACACATCCACATTGAAGACCTGCTTGATCGTCGTGGCTGTGAGCACCTGTTGCGGCGAACCGCAGGCGGCAATTCGCCCACAACTCAATACCAGCAGCTGGTCGGCACAGCGGGCCGCCATGTTCAGATCGTGAATCACCACCAATACGCCAACGCCCTGAGCGGCAAAACTGCGCATATTGGTAATGGTCAGTTGCTGGTGTGCGAGATCAAAAGAAGAGGTAGGCTCGTCGAGTATCAACACACGGGCATGGTCGGTCACCGGCTCCCAGATCTGGGCCAGCACCCGAGCCAGCTGGACGCGCTGCTTTTCACCGCCGGACATGTGGGTATAAAAACGTTTGTCCAGATAACTGCCATCCACAGCGGTCAGGGCCGCATCGACAATGGCGGTATCGCGGACCAGTCCAGTGGCGTGGGGAATACGCCCCATCATCACCACCTCGCGAGCGGTAAAGGGAAAATCGAGCCGCGAACTCTGGGGCAACACCGCCATAACGCTGGCCAGCTGTGTCGATGACCAGTCCCCCAGCGGCCGGCCACTCAGCGCAATGTTGCCCGCCGTGGGCCGCTGTTCGCCTGTCAGTAGGCGAAACAGGCTGGTTTTACCGGCCCCATTGGGACCAATAATGGCCGTGACCTTGCCCGGCTCCACACGCAAATCAATATCCCGCAGCAGCGAAAACCCGGCGATGGAAAATGACAGCCCCTGAGCCTCCAGCATCGCGCTAACTCACCAGGCCCCGGCGCTGCCGAAGCAGCAGGGCAACGAAGAATGGTGCCCCCAACAGGGCCGTGATCACCCCGGTGGGCAATTCAGCCGGCGACATCAGAGTTCTGGCCCCGGTATCCGCCAGCAACAGCAACACCGCCCCCAACAGGGCAGAACCGGGAATCAGGTAACGGTGATCGGGGCCGATCAGCAATCGTACCAGATGGGGTACGATCAGCCCCACAAAAGCCACCACGCCCGACACCGCTACCGCCACACCAACCCCGAGTGCAGTCAGTACGATCAATCGCCGTTTCAGCTGCTCGACGCCAATCCCCAAATGGCGGGCCTCGGATTCTCCCAGCAGCATGGCATTCAACGCGCGACCTTCGCGCGGCAGGACCGATACCAGCGGTATCACCACCGCGGCAATTACCATCACACGGTGCCAATTGGCACTGTCCAGGTTGCCCATTTGCCAGAGGCTGATGCGACGCAGCATTTCATTGTCGGCAAAGAAACTGAACAAGCTGGTTACCGCCCCCGCCAGTGCCGTAATGGCAATTCCGGCGAGCAACATGGTGGATACAGAGGTGCCGGTTACCGAGGTTGCCAGCCGGTAAACGACGGCCGTGGCAGCCATACCGCCAAGAAAGGCACCGATCGCAATGGCTGGCAGCCCCAACCCGGAACCCAGGAAGCCAAAACCACCGAAGAAAATCACACAACTGGCGCCTACCGAGGCGCCACTGGAAACGCCGATCAGGGAGGGATCGGCCAGTGGATTGCGAAACAGACCCTGCATCACGGCACCACAACTGGCCAGACAGGCGCCGACCAGAGCCGCCAGCAATACCCGTGGCAGACGGATCAGCTCCAGCACGCGACCGTCCATATCCTGATCAGCAGACCAGAGTGTCAGCAGTTTTACCGGGGCAATCTGTACCGGACCCACGAGCAAGCCAAGCAATACAGCCAGCACCAGCAAAACCAGGGCAACCACCATAAAGGCCCGCGGGGGAAGACGATGCAACGCGCAGCTCCTCGGTCGGCCCGTCAGAAGTCCACACCGCGCCGCGCCATAATACCGGCGCGATAGGCGTGCTTGACGTCCCGTATCTCGGAGACGGTATCCGCCAGCGCCTGCAGCCCGGCCCCGCCACCGCGGCCGGTTACCACCACACTCTGGCTGAACGGTCGGTTGCGCAATGCCTCCAGCACTTCGGCCTCATCGAGATAGTGAAAACTGAGCATGTAGGTCAGCTCATCCAGCACCACCAGATGGAAACTTTCATCCGCCAGCATTCGCTTGGCCACCAGCCAGGTGCGAAGGGCGGCCTCCATATCGCCCTGGCGATCCTGGGTGTTCCAGGTAAAGCCGGTGCCCATCTGGTAGAAGTCCACTTCCGGGCACTTTTCCTGCAGGTAAAGCTCTTCCCCCGAGAGTTGCTCGCCCTTGATGAATTGCACCACACCCACCTTGTATTGATAGCCCAACGCCCGCATCACCATGCCAAAGGCAGAACTGGATTTACCCTTGCCATCACCTGTGAGCAGAATCATGACACCGCGCTCCTGGTCTGCGGCAGCAATACCGGCGTCCACTTTTTCCTTGAGTTTTTGCATCTTCTGCTGGTGTTTGTCGGTCATTGCACTTCCTCAGAGGATATTCGGAATTTTCACTGCGCCAATCATGCCTTGGGGCAGTGGGTGAATGTCGGGATGCAGCAGATTGGCCAGTATTTCCAGACTGTCCACCAACCGGGGGCCGGGACGGCTGAAATAACTGTTGCCGTCTACCATATAGACCTGACCAGACTCTGTTGCCGGTAGCATGCCGTAACCCGGCCGGCCTGTCAGCAGGGGAATATCCAGGGCCGTGCGCTGCAAGTCAAATCCGCACAGTGATACCACCACCACATCCGGTGCCGCGGCCACCAATTCCTCCCACGAACGGCGGCGGGACGGCCGCTGCTGTTCGCCAAAACAGGGCGTGCCACCGGCCAGCTCGATCAGCTCCGGGTACCAGTGCCCGCCATCGTAGATCGGGTCGAGCCACTCCAGAATGGCCACTCGGGGACGCAACGCCGGCACAGCCGCCGTCCGCGCCGCCACCTGATTGACCCGGCGGCAGAGCTCGGCGTGATAGGCAGCGGCCGCGGCGGTACAGCCCGCCGCCTCTCCCACCAGTAACACCGTATCCAGAACATCCTGCAGACAGCTGGGCTCCAGATTGATCACCCGGACATCACCGGGCAACTGACAGGCCATGTCGTTCACCTCACCGGCAGAGACCGCACAGACGTCACAAAGGGCCTGGGTGACGATCAAGTCAGGGGCGAGCTGCCGCAATACCGGCTCGTTCAGACTGTACAGTGCACTGTCCGTTTCCAGCTGGTCACTGACCAGCTTATCGATCTCATCACTGGCCAGCCCCTTGGGAATTCTGGAAGCAGTCACCACCGGCAGTCCCACCACGTCGGGTGGAAAATCACATTCATGGGTAGCGCCCACCAGGCTGTCACGGAGTCCAATGCCACAGATGATCTCTGTAGCGCTGGGCAACAGTGAGATAATCCTCAAGCCACCACCTCTGTCAGGTCAGTGTACACAAACCCCTCCCGGGTCACTGTTTCACCCACCTCAACCCGTATCGGCCATTTGAACATCGGCCCGTTCCAG
>DDNV01000063.1:41120-54445 GCA_002341315.1 Cellvibrionales bacterium UBA2511 | reverse complement strand
CTGTGGAATTCACCATTCTCCCCGCAGGGGTCGACCGCTGCCGGCAGTTTCGTCAGAAAATCCAGGTTGAATGCGGCGCCCGCCAGAGACGGGGGCATCCTGCCGGGATCCAGACAGGTCACTCGTGCCTGTAAACCACCGTCGACCATGGCGCGGGCCAGTTGATCCGTCGGCGTAGCCCATATCGGAAACAGCACATTGAGCCCGGTTTGTGCCATACGGCTTTCACGGTAGGCGCGAATGTCCTCCAGAAACAGGTCGCCAAAGGCAATGGCGTCGGGTGAAAATTGCTGTTGGGCTTCCTCCAGTCCGATACGCATGGCTCGCTCATACTGCTCGTTGCTGCAAGGCCAGGGCAGGGGAATCGCCAGCAGTGGCAAGTCGGCAGCGTCCGCCTGGGCCCGTACCAGACTCAGACGGACGCCGTGAATGGCCGAGCGGGCAAACGCCTGATTGTAGGTGGTCAATAACCCGACCACCTCCACGCTGGGATCCCGCTGCAACTGATAAAGCGTCCAGGCGGAATCCTTGCCACTGCTCCAGGACAGTAACACCCGGGTTTTCCCGGGTCTGCTCAAATCGGTCACGATAATCTGCCCTCCTGACCCCGCGACTTATTGGTTGAAACTGTAGCGAACACCCACCATGGCGCCAAAACCGAGCGACTCAAAACCAAAAACTTCCTCATAATCCTCATCCAACAGATTTTCCAGCCGGGTATAAACGGTCAGTGATTTGCTCGCCTGATACTGGGCACTCAGATTCACCAGTGTGTAGTCATCCAGCTCAACACGCGCCGAAGGCTGCGGCCAGGGTGGAAAATACTGGTCATCCTGATGGCCATTGTACTGGGCATTGAGGACAATATTGAGGCGCTCGGCCAGCTGCCAGTTCAGTGTCGTACTGCCGAGATGGCGGGGCCGACGCAGTTCATCCACATCCCGACCGGAACCGTCTGGCTCGGTGGCATCCGTGTAAGTATAACTGCCCTTGAGGGACAGGGTCGGTGTCAGGCTGGCATCAAAGGTCAGCTCCACACCCTGCCGGTCGCTGTTACCATCGACATTTTCTGCGGTGAAGGCAAAGGCAACCGGATCATAGACAAACCCATTGATTTCATTTTCCAGACGGGCGCGGAAATAGGTCAGACCAAGCATCAAGCGGTCCTCAAACAGCGACTGATCGACACCCACATCCCAACTGGTGGACTTTTCCGGGCGCAGGTCGGGGTTGCCGATAAAATTCGTATAGAAACCAAAGCGCTCGGAGAACGTGGGGTTTTTCACCGCTGTGCCCCAGCTGGCACGCAAACGCGTGGCCGATTCGGGGATGCGGTAACTGGCATCGAAGCGCCGCGTGTAGGCATTCTGAAACTCACTGTTGTCATCGTGACGCACACTGGCACCCAGGGTCAGGTCATCCCACAGCACCACCCGGTACTCCAGTGCCACGCTGTCGGTTTCGCGGCTCTGGTTCTGATTCGGGTCGCCAAAGAGAATCGGACCCCGCTGGCGGAAATCCTCGGTTTCCCGTTCCAGCAGCAGCGACAGGCGTTGGGCCTGCTCATCCCAACTGAAACTGGTGAGATAGCTGTACTGTTTTTTTCGCGTGGCGTTCGAGCCGGTTGTCGCGCCGTCGGTATAGTTTTCATTGTTGTGGCGACTGACCGCCAGAGCGATCCGGTGCTGCCAGCGATTATCTAGCAGCGACAAGTCCGCCTGGGCGCGGACAAAGCGCTGCCGGAAATCTGATTCATGGTCACCGTCCTCCGGCAAACCGGTAATCAGGTCATCAATGCCATCAAATTCATTTTCACCTTCTGTTTGGCGGGCCGTCAGGGACAGGCCGAGGTTGTCCAGCGGTCGCCAGCCGGCGTTGAGGTTGAGTGTGCTGTTGCGATAGCCGTCATCTTCACTGCCAGCGCGGGAAATATTGTCGCCGTCGGAAGACAGGTGTGAACCACTGAGGTTTATGTGGGCTGTCCCGGCACTGGCACCGATCGCAAAGCCCGTATGGTTGGTGCCATGACTGCCGCCTTCGGAAAAAACCTGTGCCTGAAATGGCTCGTCTGCCTGACGGGTAATAATATTGATTACCCCCGCCACCGCATCGCTACCCCAAAGGGCACTCTGTGCACCCCGCACCACTTCGATCCGTTCGACCCCGGCGGTAGACATGTGCGCCCAGTTAAACTCATCGGCCTGGGCACCGTCGTTCACCTCAACACCATCCACCAACACCAGCACATGGTTGCCTTCGGCACCGCGCATTCTCAACTGGGTGGTAGAGCCGAGAGGGCCACTCCGGTTGATGGCAACACCCGGCACATCGCGCAACAGGTCACTGACAACGGCGGCACCACTTGCTTCGATATCCCGTGCGGAAATAACATGAATGGCGTTACCGGTCTGCTGCAACTGAACCGGTGCCAGGGATGCGGTGACCACGACTTCCTGAAGATTATTTTTACCGGTTTCAGTGTCAATCGCCGTTTCGGTAGCCTGTGCACTGGCAATAGAGATGACAAGGAGTGCCAGGCAACTGGCGGAAGGAATTTTTTTCATTAACAAGTCTCCGGCGTTCGACCCCGAACGCGTGCTGAGTGAGATCAGTCCACGGAGTTATGATTGGCGATGAAACAGAAAAACTGTCGACACCAACGCAACCACACCCCGTGGTTCGTTTGCGTAGCGACAGGCCGGTCTCCGGACTCATGAGCGGTTTCCCCTGCCAGGTCGCCTTCCCATGCATGTGCACAGTGGCTGTGTGATCTGGCGTTTGAACCCGTACTGCGGGTTCACTCAATTACCGTTGCGGGGGCAGTGTCGGATTTGCCTTTGACTGGCGTCATGTAGCGCACCGACTTCCCGTTTCACTCGACGCACTGAAACGCTGCGCCGAGAACCTGTTGCCTAAGCAAGGAGGAGGAATTTACGCCCGGAACCGGGCAAAGTCAATTTCGGGTTTTGCATGAGAGACGGGGGTAGGGAGGCATTAACCAAGCGCATCCAGCGCATCGGTCAGTTTGCGCACCGGTATCACCTCCATCCCCTTGATCGGTTGGCGAGGGGCATTACCAAAGGGAATAATCGCTCGCGTGAAGCCGTGTTTGGCGGCCTCTCGCAGTCGCTCCTGACCATTTTGCACAGGCCTGATCTCTCCGGACAGACCCACCTCGCCAAAGACCACCAGATCACGGGGCAGAGGATGATCGCGGAAGCTGGAAATAACCGCCAGGATCAGCGCCAGATCGGCACTGGTCTCCAAGACCTTGACGCCACCCACCACATTCACAAAGACGTCCTGATCACCGACCATGATTCCGCCGTGACGGTGCAACACCGCCAGCAGCATCGCCAGCCGGTTGTGCTCCAGTCCCACGGTCACCCGCCTCGGGTTACTCAGGTGACTGTCATCCACCAGCGCCTGTAACTCCACCAACAGGGGCCGGGTGCCCTCCCAGACCACAATGACCACACTGCCGGAAGCCACCTCATCACCCCGTTGTAAAAAGATGGCAGAGGGGTTTGCCACTTCGCGCAGCCCCTTGTCGGTCATGGCAAACACGCCCAGCTCATTGACCGCACCGAAGCGATTTTTGTGGCTGCGCAGAGTCCGGAAATGGCTGTCGCTGGTCCCCTCGAGCATCAGCGAACAATCGATCATGTGCTCCAACACCTTGGGGCCAGCCAGACTGCCATCCTTGGTGACATGGCCCACCAGCAACAACACTGTGCCCGTCTGTTTTGCATAGCGAACCAGCATTGCGGCACATTCCCGCACCTGTGAAACGCTGCCGGGCGCCGAGGCAATCTCCTCAAGCTGCATGACCTGAATGGAATCAACCACCAGGATCTTCGGTTGCACTCGCGCGGCGGTGGCACAGACCGTTTCCACGGAGGTTTCCGCCATGATCTGCAACCGGTTTACCGGCAGTCCCAGACGGTGGGCCCGCATGGCGACCTGTTGCGGGGATTCTTCACCGGTGACATAGAGCGCCACCTGACTCTCTGCCAGTTTGCAAAGGGTTTGCAGCAGCAAGGTACTTTTCCCTGCGCCCGGCTCGCCGCCCACCAGAATGCAGGATCCGGGCACCAGTCCACCACCCAGCACCAGATCCAGCTCCTGACTACCCGCGCTGATACGGGGAATATCGGCCAGCTCGATTTCCGCCAGCGTGTTCACCACACCATCGGCAGCCCCGGCAAAGCCACTGCCGCTGCGGCTACCCGGGGTGGTAACAGCGCCGAGACGCACTTCAGTCAAGGTATTCCATGCACCACAGTCGGAGCACTGCCCCTGCCACTTGGTGTAATCCGCACCACAGTCGTTACAAACATAGGCGGTGGTTTTCTTTCTGGCCAAGTAACAATCTCCCGAAAATGCTTTTCAGTCTACCATGTGATCACAGGGGGTTTGCCTGTGGGGATATCAGTGAAACTGCAGTGTGGCGCGCAGAAATGTCCGCGTTTCAAAACGGTTGGCCTGCTTGAACTCCTCGTAATCGCCACCGAGATTCTGGCCAATCAGTTCCAGCTTCAAATCGGCATTGCGCAGCGGGAACTGGCGGGCAATACGCACATCAAGCCGTCGATAGGCCTCGGTTTCAGAACCCCACAGAATCCAGACCATATCGTCGAGATAGTAATAACCGGCACTCACCTGCCAGTGGCGACCGAGATCATGGGACATCAACAAGCTGGCGGTATGGCGCGGTGTCGCTGAGGTTTGATAGAGGCTGCGAAAGGCCATGGGCAAACCGGACTGATCGGCATCCGCGTAGGCATACGACAACCAGAAACGGGTGCGGTCGGATGCCAGCCAGCGCGCCCCGGTTTCAATTCCCTCGATAGCAGTACTGCCGCCATTGACATCAAGGATGGCGCCCTGATTAAAAATCGACGCCACCTCCGGGTAAGTGGGATCCCAGACGTATTCAATCTCGTCCTCGAAGGTTTCCCGATAGAGCTTGATCTCGGCGGTCAAGCGCTCATCCCGCCAGCTGCCGATATAGCCCAGCTCGTAACTGCGCAGCCGCTCGGCATCAATCGGTTCGGGCGCTACCTGAACCGTTTCGATCGCGGTACCATCATTCAGCCGCACGGCAATATTGTGAAAATTCTCCACCAGAAATGGTTGCCGCCAGCTCTCCGCAACCGAGAGCCGGAACATATGGCCTTTAGTCGGGGTGAAGTTAAGTCCCAGCCGCCAGGACAGCTCACCGGAGTTGATATTGTTCTTTTCGTATATGGCGCCGGCATTTAACAACAGCTGATCAGTCAACCGGTACTCGATATTACTCTGGGCCCGGAAGGTCTCCATGGCCTGCCACTCTTTCTGGCCGACGATTTCCAGACTATTCACCATGTCCTTACGATAACCCAGGCCCCAGGCAATCCGGTAGCGCTGCCCGTTTAACAGTTGCTGAAACTCGATATCGCGCCGATTGACCTGATAGTCAAACGTGCGACCAAACACCTCCTGCTCCTGTTGACCGGGGATCACCCCGCCAATATCGGCGGAATCGACCCCCAGCAAGTCCGACAGTAGTCCGGCAGAAAATTTATCGTTTTCCTCACCGGACGTGAAACCAAACTGCAGATACCAGGCACTGCCGGGATCTGTAGTGCGAGTCAGGCGAATGCTGCCATATTGCTCGCTGGCTTCCTTGGTGCCGACAGGGTCCACAGAGACACCACTGCCGCCACGACCCCAGGGGCCCTCGGCGTAGCCCAGTTGAAAATCCAGGGAAGTTTCAGGCGTCGCCTGAAAAGTCCCCTGAAAGCGGCCGGAACGAGCGATCGACTCGTCATTGACGCCGCGGAAGCCCTCGGTGTTGAAGTAGCTGAGGGAAGCCCGGTAATCAAATTGGTCACCGCTATGGGCAAAGCGTGCCGCAAGCAGACTGGTGTCGCGGCTGCCGGTGGTCGCGCTGAATCGCCAGCCGGGATTGTGATAGGGTTTTTGGGTCACAATATTGATGACCCCGACAAAAGCATTGGAGCCGAAGGAAACCCCCGCTGGACCGCGAACCACCTCTATCCGCTCAATATCATCGACGGTGATTCCCAGTCGATCCCAATCCACCAGCCCAAACAGTGATCCCACCACCACACGACCGTCGAGCAAAACCTGCATACGCCGCGAGAGACCGTCGGACTGACCGTGATAGGTCACCGATGCGTGGTGATCACGCCAGCTGAGGCCGACCTGAAAACCCGGCACAAGGCGCAGCAAGTCGGGGATTTCGATAAATCCGGATGCCTCAATCATGGTTCGGTCAACAACCGAAACCGCCATTGAGGTATCTGTTACCGACTGGGGC
The DNA here is from genome assembly GCA_002341315.1 of Cellvibrionales bacterium UBA2511. GTDB lineage: Bacteria > Pseudomonadota > Gammaproteobacteria > Pseudomonadales > Porticoccaceae > Porticoccus. Next base: position 48,120 of record DDNV01000063.1, on the reverse strand, counting down.
AGTCGTGTGACAGACAAAGCCACCGGAATATCTGCGATCAGATCATCCTCCGTATAACCCTCAGCCGGTGCAGCCAATACCGGCAGCCATTTGAGCGACAACAGGACGCAACAAAGCCAGCTCGCTGGTCGCCTTCCTACCAAACTGGCCTGCTTCGGAACCATTCCATTGCCACCTTGCTGTTTGTTGTTTTTTTGAAACGCTATTGTAACGATGCGGCAACCACATAGAAAACCACATCTGAGCGAATGTGACCGATAAACTTGCCCATCGCTTTCTGATAGAGTGTCGCCATGTCACTGCTTCCGGAAAAACCGCTGATTATTTCTCCCTCCCTGGCCGCCACCATTGGCCTGGAGGAGACGGTTTTGCTGCAATTACTCAATGAACTGATGTGTCATGGCAAGCCCGAACGGCAGGGCGACTACGACTGGCTGAATATCGACAGCGGGCAGCTGCAGAAGTTTGCCCCCTTCTGGTCTCTCGCTGACCTGCAACGGGTCGTGGGCAGTCTTCGTGACAAGGGCATTCTGCTGGTTGCATCCCCCCCCCTGACCGAAGCCAATCTATTGCGCTTTGCCTTTAATGAACAATGTACCGACAATAGCAATACAGCAAAGCCCGGCAAATTTCCCGCGACACTTCCGACAACCCCAGCACACCAAAGTACCCGGCCCATATCCCCTGACTGGCGACCGGAAAATGACGTTCTGCAACAACTTGCCCAGTACAACATTCCGGCAGCATTCATTGCCGACCAGTTGCCAGAGTTCATTACATATTGGACGGAACGTGGCGAGCCGCGCTACAGCTGGGGCTCAAAATTTATCAAGCATGTACTGCGTCTCTGGCGGGCACAACAGACAGAAACGGCCAGACGAGGACAGGACACCCCTATCAGCCGGGATTGGCAACCGTCTCAGGATGCCATGGAGATTCTCACCCGGCAGGCGGCTATCAACCGTAACTTTGTCGAGGACGCCATACCGGAGTTTGTTCTCTACTGGCTGGAGCGGGGCGAATCCTCAAGTACCTGGAACAGCCGCTTTATCATGCACGTGAAACGCCAGTGGGCCAGGTACACCCACACGATGGAACAGGACACCATGCCTCGCCCATTGGCGGCGGACTGGCAACCCAGAGAAGAGCTCTTTGAGGTCCTCACACTGGCAAATATCCCCCGCGATTTTGCCGAGCGGCTGGTACCGGAATTTGTTTTGTACTGGCGGGATAGTGGCCAGCTCTATGGCTCCTGGAACACCAAGTTCCTGCAGCAGGTAAAACGGGAATGGTCGCGTCACCAAACACATACCCAGGACTCAAGCGATGGAAAAAAACAACGATCTGATCGACCGGGCAGTACGCGGAGTCGCACCCTCGTCGACGAACTCAGCGACCGCAGCTGGGCGACATCCTGAGCGCCCAGAACACCTGGTAGACACCATCAACCAGGTGTTCGCCCTGTTCCGGCTGAATTTTCACAACCAGTTTTACAGTGCCTACTCCGATACCGATCTGCTCAATCAGGTAAAACGCCTGTGGCTGGACGCACTGGCACACTTCGATCGAGAGCAGATTCTGCTGGGCGCCAAACGGGTGATCGAAACATCCGACTATCTGCCTACGCTGAACCGCATGCTGCAATGTTGTGAGGCCTGTCAGAACCCGGCGGGACTGCCCTCGCCGCGCAGCGCGTATCTTGAGGCCTGCAATGCACCCTCTCCAAAATCGGCTCATCACTGGTCTCACCCGGTGGTCTATCACGCCGGACTGGCCACTGGCTGGTACCTGTTGGCCCATGAGGCAGAGGCGGTCAGCTACCCCCTGTTTCTCGATCATTATCGGCGGCTCTGTCGCGAACTTGGCAAGGGTCGGCAGTTGGCCTTACCGGATCCCGCAGGGGAAGCGACGGAGAAACCGCCGTTGAGTCGCGAAGTATCGCGGCAACGATTGGCAGAACTGAAAGCTGATTTAAAACTCGATGAATAACTCAGCTGGACTGATCGTATGACCGCTCCGGACCCCCGGTTTTTTCGTAACAGCACTGCGCGGCGGATGTCGAAAACCATCCTCAATGGCTTTCGCAGCTATTTTGCCGATTACCTGAATATGACTCTCGGTGCCAAGGCGCGTTTTGAAAAGGCCGACTGGCATGCAGTACAGAGCGCCAACGTGGACCGACTGGAACTCTACAAGACCAAAGTGCGCCAGGTATCGGAGCTGCTCGCCACGGTGACCAATAAGGACATTACCGATCTGGAATTATGGCGCCAGGCAAAGGCCGTCTATACCCAACTGGTTTTTAACTTCCCCAATTACGAAATTGCCGAGACTTTTTTCAATTCCGTATTTGGCTGCATCAATGATCACGACAAGATTGATGACGATCTGATCTACGTACTGTCTTCACAAATGGCGTCGATACCGGAAGCGGAATACAGCATTTACGTGCGCTATGAGGGTATTGACAATATCGCCGCCGTGTTTGAGCAGATTCTGCTGGATGCCGAGTTCTCTACGCCACCGGAAAACCTCACCAGGGATGTGAGCTTCATCGTTCAGGAATTCAACGAGCAGCTACTGCCCCACCTGAAGAATCCGGTTTCGGCACTGAAATTTGATACGCTCGACTCGGTGTTTTATCGCAGTAAGGCGGCCTATATCGTCGGTCGCATCATCGACGGCGACCGACTTTTTCCACTGGTGCTGCCCGTACTGAACAATGAAAAAGGCGGCCTATTTATTGATACAGCCATTTTCAACAAGGAAGAGATGAGCGTGGTGTTCAGTTTTACCCGAACCCATTTTATGGTGGATGCTCCACTGCCCTACCTCTACCTGCATTTTTTAAAGCAATTGATGCCGCACAAGGGCGACAACGAAATCTACACGTCCATTGGTTTTCCCAAACACGCCAAGACGGAATTTTACCGGGAATTTGTCAGCCACCTGAGGAACTCTCAGGATCAGTTTGTCATTGCACCGGGCATCAAGGGGATGGTGATGTCGGTATTCACGCTGCCGTCCTACGATATTGTCTTTAAAATCATCAAGGATCGGTTCGACCCACCCAAGGAGGTCACCCACGAAATCGTGCGGGAAAAGTACAACATGGTCTCTCGTCACGACCGTATTGGGCGGATGGCCGATACCCAGGAGTTTGCCAATTTTTCGTTTCCGGTGGATCGCTTTTCCGACGAACTACTCGCCGAGTTACAGAAAGTCGCACCCTCGCTGCTGACCTTCGAGGGAGACCGACTGATCATCAAGCACCTCTATACCGAGCGCCGTATGACACCGCTCAACATCTACCTGCAGCGGGCTGATGAACAACAAACCTGTAACATCATCGAGGAATACGGCAACGCCATCAAACAACTGGCGGCGGCAAATATTTTTCCGGGTGACATGCTGCTGAAAAATTTCGGGGTCACCCGCCACAACCGGGTGGTGTTTTACGATTATGATGAAATCTGCCCCTTGACCGAGTGTCACTTCAGGCGCATCCCTCAACCGAAGACTGACGAGGAGGAAATGTCGGCCTCCCCCTGGTATACCGTGGGAACCAACGATATTTTTCCAGAGGAATTCCGGTTATTCTTCTCCGGCAACCCCGTTGCCCGGGAAGCCTTTCAAGCGCTCCACAGCGATATCTATGATGTGGAATTCTGGTGGGGACTGCAGGAGCAAATCCGCAACGGCAAAATTGTCGATGTATTTCCCTACCGTCGCAAACGACGCTTTGATCGCGCCCGCTAACACGCTCCTAACCCCTCCATTATTCAACCAATTTGATGGGTTAAAAAAACGCAGCTGGTGAAAGCTGCGTTTTTGGGGCCGGGGCTTGAAAAAATTGAAAGAGGAGCAGTCAATCACTACAAGCGTCAGAATTCACTATTTTCTCAACTGTCGGTAAAGCAACAAGATCAGAATAGCGCCCACCGTGGCCGTAGCGATACTGGCTAAACTGAAGCCACCCGCACCACCAAAGCCCAGTAGCGAACCAATCCAGCCACCGACAAAAGCGCCGGCAATACCCAACAGCACCGTGAGAATAAACCCACCACCATCCCTGCCCGGCATGATCCATTTGGCAAGAATTCCGGCCACCAGGCCAAGTACGATCCAGGAAAGAATACCCATGTGTGCCTCTCTATTTATAGAACAAAAAAGGCCCCTTCACAGGGGCCTTGAGCATTTGACCTTCAAGCGTTTTCGGCCGCCGGGTACAAATGCACATCGCGCTGCGGGAAGGGAATGGAAATCTCTTCCTTATCAAAGCGTTTCTTGATGGCTTCAGTGAGATCCCAGTAGACCCCCCAGTAATCGCCCGTGGCAACCCAGGGCCGGACAATGAGGTTGACACTGCTGTCCGCCAGCTGGGTAACTGCGATATTCGGGGCCGGATCTGCCAACACACGTTTATCTGCTTCAACAACTTCACGCAGCACAGCCTTGGCCTTGTCGATGTCATCGCCGTAACTGATACCGATCACCAGGTCGACCCGGCGGGTATCGTGGGTGGAGTAGTTAGTAATGGTACCGCTCATTACCTGACCATTGGGAATCACGATCCGTTTGTTGTCCGGCGTGTTCAGCTCGGTAGTAAACACCAGTATTTTCGACACCGTACCACCGACACCTGCCACTTCAACATAGTCTCCAACACGAAAGGGACGAAAAATCAGGATCAGCACACCGGCGGCAAAATTGGCCAGCGAGCCCTGTAAAGCCAGGCCAACGGCGAGACCGGCGGCACCCACCACGGCCACGAGGGAGGCCGTTTGTATACCCAGCTGACCCAGCGCTGCAATACAAACAAAGGTCAGAAATGCATAGTAAACCAACGTAGAGACAAACTGCTGGATCGCCACATCCATGTCTTTCTTTTTCATCAAGCCGGCTACCAGGCCCCTCAGCCAGCCAGCCACAAATTTACCCACAAAAAAGATGACGGCTGCCATAACAACCTTCAGGCCATAAAAAATAATGGCATTTCCTATCGTTTCCATCACACGCTCCATTAAAGTAAAAAATCAGTTCTGACTGAGATCAGTCTCCGCTAACTGCGATTCAGCCAGGTCGTTGTTATACCGCAATACAATGCATTGAGAGCAGAACAGTGCTGGCAATTCAATTAAGGTAATCAAAAGTAACAAACCAAGCCCCCAGCGCCATTGACCAGTGAGCAGGCAAGCCATACCAGCCAGAAAAACAGCCAGATTGACTGCACCGCGGAACCAGCGCCTCAGATAAAAATGGTGCAGCCCGGCGACAAACAAATAGTTCAGCACCGCATAGTTGTCCGGATCTTTGAGGCGTCTCGCCATGCGCCCGTGAAAAACCCTGCGCTGTTCTGCGGGGAGTTCCGCAATTCGGTTGCGAAGCTGGTCCTCCCGGTATTGTTCGTCGCGGAGAGCCACCGGTTATTTGCCCAGGGTAACGATGACGGTTTCACGTGCCCAGAACAACCAGAGACGACGCCTTTCCACCACCTGGAAAACCAGTTGCCAACCCTCGGCAGCCTGCTCGTTGAGAACCGTCTCCATTTTTTTCAGGGGAAAGCCGGAGGCACCAAGAAAAATCGTTCCCAGGGCACCCTCGCTGATTGCCATCACTTTGTATTGACTGAATGCCATGCGAGTTTTCTGTTACCCCCTGCCAATATTCGGTTCAGGCCAATGTCACCCAAAGCGCATGTAGGATACCCGGCACCCAGAAGCACAGGCAGAGCACAATATTGATCACCAGATCCTTACCGGCACCCTTTTTCAGGAACACTGCCAGTGGTGGCAGTAACAGCGACGCAATAACCAGCAACACCTTATTATTATCCATCTGTTCATCCTCTGGACGAAATTTATACGGTGGGCAGCAGCCCCGCTCTAACCGCTTCAAATATAATGAAAATCACTCAGCCGGTAAACAACCAAGTGAGCAACACGCCCAAACCGGCGCTAATCGTTACCGGTCACCTCCACCCTGTCCACTTTCTGGAAGCCCCGGGGCAGTTTATTGCCACGGCGGCCGCGCTCCCCGCGATAATGCTCAAGATCGCTGGCCCTAATGTTCAGATGACGTTTACCCGAGAACACTAGCAATTGCTGCGCCGGGGTCACGACCGCCACCGCCACCATAAACTCTTCCCGGGACTGAACTCGCGAGGAGGGAATACTGAGAATTTTGTTTCCCTTACCTCGCGCCAGGCGGGGGAGGTCTGCCAACGGAAACGCCAGCATACGGCCCTCGTTGCTGACCGCCACCACCAGACTGTTTTCACGGTCAGAAATCGCCACCGGCTTGATGACCCGGCCGCCCCTCGGAATCGTCAGGGTCGTTTTACCCGCCCGGTTTTTACTGTGCAGGTCTGCCAGATTGGCCATAAAACCGTAACCGGCATCAGTGGCCATCAGTACCTGTTGCGAATCATCGCCCATTATCACGCTCACAAAACCGGCGCCGGAAGGGGGATTAAGGCGACCGGTGACAGGCTCACCCTGCCCCCTCGCCGAGGGCAGGTTGTGGGCCGCCAACGAATAGGTTCGACCGGTGGAATCCAGTAAAACCACCGACTGATTACTGCGTCCTCTGGCCGCACAGAGAAAGCGATCACCGGATTTATAGCTGAGTGATGCGCCATCGACGTCGTGGCCTTTGGCAGCGCGTATCCAGCCCTTCTCCGATAACACCACTGTTACCGGCTCGGACACCAACAGTTCGGTTTCAGAAAATGCCTTGGCTTCCTCGCGGCGGGTCAGTGGTGAACGGCGTTCATCACCGAATTCATCGGCCACGGCCAGCAATTCATTGCGCACCAGGGTCTTGAGACGCTTTGCAGAACCGAGAATTTTTTCCAGCTCGAGTTTTTCCGCCGCCAGCGCTTCCTGCTCGGCACGTATGCGAACCTCCTCCAATCGGGCCAACTGACGCAGCTTGGTATCGAGAATGTACTCTGCCTGGATATCACTGAGACTAAAACGCTGGATCAATACCGGTTTTG
>DDNV01000063.1:36106-41081 GCA_002341315.1 Cellvibrionales bacterium UBA2511 | reverse complement strand
CAATACCGGTTTTGGCTCATCCTCACTGCGAATAATGTGAATCACTTCATCGATATTCAGGAAGGCGATCAACAGACCTTCCAGCAGGTGCAGCCGGTGGTCCACCTTGTCCAGCCGGAACTGCAACCGACGGCGCACGGTATCCATGCGGTAGGCGAGCCACTCGGTAAGAATTTTATTGAGGGGCTTCACTTCGGGGCGACCGTCCACCCCGATCATATTGAGGTTAACCCGATAGTTCTTTTCCAGGTCCGTGGTGGCAAACAAATGCTGCATCAGCCCGTCCAGATCAACCCGGTTGGAGCGGGGTACAATCACCAGCCGGGTCGGATTCTCGTGATCGGACTCATCGCGCAAATCCGCAACCATCGGCAACTTTTTGGCCTGCATCTGGGCGGCAATCTGTTCCAGAACCCGGGCGCCAGATACCTGAAAAGGCAGCCCGGTGACGATGATATCGCCCTGTTCCGACTGCCAGACAGCGCGCATTTTCAGGCTGCCCCGGCCGGTCTCATAGGTTTTCAGGATATCCTCCCGGGGCGTAATCACTTCCGCTTCGGTGGGATAATCCGGTCCCTGTATATGCTCACACAATTCCGCCGTCGTAGCGCCGGGCTGATCCAGTAAATGTACACAGGCACTGATCAACTCCCGCAGGTTGTGCGGTGGAATATCTGTAGCCATGCCCACAGCAATACCGGTTGTACCATTCAATAACACATGGGGGGCGCGTGCCGGCAGTGTGATGGGCTCATCGAGAGTACCGTCAAAATTGGCTTTCCAGTCAACCGTACCCTGAGCCAACTCCGACAACAGCAGCTCGGCAAAATGCGCCAGCTTCGATTCCGTATAACGCATTGCAGCAAAGGATTTTGGATCATCGGATGAACCCCAGTTACCCTGGCCGTCCACCAGAGGATAGCGGTAGGAGAACGGCTGCGCCATCAATACCATCGCCTCATAGGCCGCGCTGTCCCCATGGGGATGGAATTTACCGATGACGTCACCCACGGTGCGGGCGGATTTCTTGTGCTTGGCCGTGGATTTGAGCCCCAACTCACTCATGGCATAGATGATTCGCCGCTGAACCGGCTTCAGACCATCACCGATATGCGGCAATGCCCGGTCGAGAATCACATACATGGAGTAATCGAGGTAGGCTTTTTCGGTATAGCTGCGCAGCGGTATCTGTTCAATTGCCGGATTAATGATCGTGGTCTCTGTCATAAATTTTACTGCTCGTGCGGTGACAACGGGTTTGCGGTTATGGATTACTGGCCAATGGTGATGGACATCTCCGCGCGCAGGGTACTGCGCTGATCAAACTTCCCGGTACACAGAATGATTTGCCCCGGAGTGACACCGTGATCAATCAGGTACTGTTTCGCAACAACCGTGCGCTGATTGGCAAGCGCAGCCAATTCGGCAGATTGCTCCACCGTGATATCGGGAAGCTGGGGGTTTTCCACGGATGACTGCAGATTTGCCAGCTCATCCGGGGAAAATTGTGCAGCCCAGTCCTGAAGGGTAGCGGGTGCACAGAACACCAGTTGTAGCTGCTGGCGTTTTTGCAGCATATCCGAGAGGCGATTCAGGTTGGCCTCGCCAGTATCATCCAATGCTGCTGTACCCGGCTCAAAAACCACCGGCTCAAAGCCCATGCCGGCCAGGCTATCGCCAACCAGGGTTTTCACCACTAGCCCAAAGGGCAGGTAATAGTTGATCACTGTCTCTTTAATCACTTTGAACATGACCTTGTTGACAATATGCCTGATGGAAAAAGTCGGCGAATTGATATTGCCGCTAATCGGCAGCTTCAATTCGATCATGCCATTTTTATCGCGCAACAATGACAGAGCGAACTCCAGCGGTACGCCCAGCTCAGCGGCACCCGCCTCAAGATCGGCTTTGCTCACTGGTGACACCTGCAACTTGTGGAGTCGGACAGTGACCACCGAGTCAATAGTGTCTTCAAGGATATCAACACTGGTGTCGACATCCACCAGCCCCTGATCAAGATGATAGCCGATGAATTTTTTTGCGTAACCGGAAATGTCGCGCACATCAATACCTTTGATTTCCCCCTCAAGATCGCTGCTTAAGGCATCACCAAAGGGAGCAACCTGGCCTGCCAGGGACAGCGCACCAAACTGATTGAGGGCCATGTTCAAATTGACTTCGGCGGGCGTATCCGTACGGGTGCTGTCCAGGTGTTTGAGATTCAAGTTAACACCGGTAAAGCGCTGATCCAGTGACGGCGACACACTTTCATCCAGTATGCGCAATTGCCCCTGCTCACCAATCGTCAGAGAAGCCAGTTGCAGCTTTAACGGCGGTGCGTTTTCTGTGGTGGGTTGCTGTGCAGAATCCTCCGACTCTCCCGCAACCATTTCACCATCCTGCCCCAGCAAAATGGCAAGTTCACTGAGCATCGACAGGCCGCCATCCGCATCGCGGTGCACGAAGATCTCTGGGTCCCCTATCTGGAGTTTGCCGAGGCTGAATGTGCCGGATTTTTTTGCCAGCTCATCCAGGGATAACCGGGGGATTTTCACATAGTGACTCACCTCGGCGGCACCCGGGGCGGGCGCGAGAAAATCCACCGTGGACACCTCCAGCCGTGCCAGCTCGATCTGATCGCCGGCAAGTTTCAACTGTTGCAGTCCGAGCGCATCGAGCGACAGCAACTCACGATCGGCAAAAACAGCTAGCGACCCCAGTTGCAGATCACCCATCTCAAAACCCATGGCAACGGGTTCCTCCGCTGGTGGTTCAATACCCTCCGCGACACCATCATTTTTTTCAGGGGTCGACGCAAGCTGGTTGATCAACGTCGGGGCAAACACCAGTGCGCCCTGCGAGTCGGTCTCCAGGCGCACCTGAAGGTCGCCCAGCGTCAGCCCGGCGATAGCGACATCCCGGTTCACATCAAGCCCCCGCATATCAAGACTGTCCAACGCCAGTGCCTCTTCTGCACCGGAGAGCAGGTTGAGATGGCCGAGGGTCAGAGTATCTACAGCCACCGCTGTTCCCGCCAGCCGCATATCGCTGAACCGCAGTTTGCCGGCAGACAATAGTGGCCGTTCGGTCCCAATATCGAGTTGCCGCAGGGCAAACTGCTTCAGCCTGATCTGCCTGTCCTCTGCCTCGCCGTTCGCATCGACAGCCCCCTGGGAAGCAGTCTCGGGCGAGAGCTGGCCCACGCGTTCCAGCAGTGCCGGCGCAAATGCCAGACCATTGGTCTGGTCGCGTGCCAGCCCGACAGCAAGGGCATCAAGCGATACGGTATTCAGTTCCACATCTTCCGCAAGGTTGAAACCGGTCAACGCCAGCTCATTCAGTTGCACGGCAGGAGTGTCCCCCGGCAACAGAGCCAGTGACTGAAGATTGACCTTCTCCAACTGCCAGCGAGTCATATCGGGACTGCTCAGGCCGGTGACGGCCAGTGACTCGACCGTCGCCAGTTGCAGGGGGTCAAGCCGGTCAAACCAGCGCAGTCCGCGGAGTGATACGCCGGGCAGCGACAGAGAGGGCGTCTCACCCAATGCCATGGCGAGATCATTGAACCGCAATGCATTTAGTCCGGCACACTGGTTCGCCCGCTGTTTACCGTGCTCATTCATCAGGAGGTAACAAAATGTCAGATCGCGAAGCTGAAACTGGTCCAGTGCCAATCGCTCAAACAGTGGCTGGCCCGCTTCATCCGGCGCGGCCTCGTCGGTGGGCAATGGGATACCGCCCACACGCAGACCGGAAGGCGTCATGGCCAGATCAAGTGTCAACCCTTCAATGGATACCTCTTCAATGTGCAGGCTGTTTTCAAGGAGGGGGTTCCAGGCAATATCGAACAACAGCTGGTCGAGTATCAATCGCTCACCACCGGGAGACTGGATGTGGACATTGTTCACTTGCACCGTGCCCAACATCGGGCGGATTTCCACATAACCGATATCGGCATCCAGCCCCTGCTTCTCCAGCCAGACGGCACCTTGCCAGCGAATCATAAACGGCAGCAGTGAAAGCACCACAACCACCAGCAGCGCGACGCCGATCAGGCTCCAGCGGAGGCATATGAGTAGCTTTTTCATGGTAGTTGCTCCCCGGAAGTATCCCTTCGAATCATACCGTTCACCTGCTCACTGGCCAGGGCCTAGACATCCGCCAGATTACCGCTCAGCTCCAGCCAGGCTTTGCGGTCTGATGCCCGCTTCTTCGACAACAGCATGTCCAGCAGACTATTGGTGTCATCACCTGCTTCAATAGTCAGTTGAACGAGTCGTCGGGTATCCGGATCCATGGTGGTCTCGCGCAGCTGAATGGGGTTCATTTCACCCAGCCCCTTGAATCGCTGTACATTGACTTTGCCGCGTTTCTTCTCCGCTTCAATACGATCCAGCAGACCCCTTTTTTCCCCTTCGTCCAGCGCGTAATACACGTCTTTACCCACATCAATCCGATACAGGGGAGGCATGGCCACATACACGTGCCCCGCAGCCACCAGTGGCCGGAAGTGCCGCACAAACAGGGCGCACAATAAGGTGGCAATGTGCAAACCGTCAGAATCCGCATCGGCGAGAATACAGATTTTGTGGTACCTCAGCGCTTCCAGTCCGTCAATGGCCGGATCGATACCCAATGCCACAGAGATATCGTGTACCTCCTGGGAGGCGAGAATTTCCTGGCTATCCACCTCCCAGGTATTCAGAATTTTGCCCCGCAGCGGCATAATCGCCTGAAACTCCCGGTTGCGGGCCTGCTTCGCGGAGCCGCCGGCGGAGTCGCCCTCCACCAGAAACAGCTCCGACAGCTCGGGGCTGCCACTGGAGCAGTCTGCCAGCTTGCCAGGCAGTGCCGGTCCGGCAGTAATGCGCTTGCGTGCGACTTTTTTGCTGTCCTTGAGTCGCCGCTGGGCATTGTTAATACAGAGTTCGGCAAGCTGCTCGGCATCTTCCGTGTGCTGGTTCAGCCACAGGCT
>DDNV01000063.1:35530-35950 GCA_002341315.1 Cellvibrionales bacterium UBA2511 | reverse complement strand
TGCTGGTTCAGCCACAGGCTGAATGCGTCCTTCACAACGCCCGATACAAATGCCGCCGCCTCACGAGAGGAAAGGCGCTCTTTGGTCTGTCCGGAAAATTGTGGGTCTGCCAGTTTGGAGGAGAGAACAAAGCAGCATTTTTCCCAGATATCGTCCGGCGCCAACTTGACACCGCGCGGCAGCAGATTGCGAAACTCACAGAATTCCCGCAGGGCCTCCAGCAAACCAGTGCGCAAGCCATTGACGTGTGTACCACCCTGCGTGGTGGGGATTAGATTAACGTAGCTCTCCTGGGTCAACTCACCGCCATCAGGCAGCCATTGCAGCGCCCAGTCCACCGCCTCACTTTCGGACGAGTAACTACCGGTAAAAGGGGTTACCGGAAGCACCTCCCAGCCAGTAGTCGTCCCCCGCAGATAA
>DDNV01000063.1:30199-35403 GCA_002341315.1 Cellvibrionales bacterium UBA2511 | reverse complement strand
GCTGTTCTCGTCGGTAAAATTTACCGTTAACCCCGCACAGAGCACCGCTTTGGCTCGCAGCACATGCCGCAAGCGGGAAACCGAGTATTTGACGGTATCAAAGTATTTCGGATCCGGTAAAAAACGCAGCTCGGTACCCGTATTGCGCTGGCCACAACTGTCCACCACTGCCAGGTCAGAAACCTTGTCACCACCGGCAAAACCCATGCGATAAACCCGGCCATCACGGCGAATCGTCACCTCCAGCTTGCTGGATAATGCATTGACCACCGAAACACCCACTCCGTGCAGACCGCCGGAGAACTGATAATTTTTGTTGGAAAATTTGCCCCCCGCGTGCAGCGTGGCAAGGATCACCTCAACCCCCGGTAACCCCTGCTCGGGATGAATATCCACGGGCATGCCACGGCCGTTGTCAGCCACGGAAAGCGAGCCGTCCCGGTAGAGTGTGACATCGATTTTACTGGCGTGACCGGCAAGGGCTTCATCGACACTGTTGTCGACGACCTCCTGGGCCAGATGATTCGGACGGGAGGTATCCGTGTACATCCCCGGGCGCTTTCTGACCGGGTCGAGGCCTGTGAGAACTTCAATATCTTCAGCGGTATATTTATTCATGAAACCCCGGTTGCTAACCCCAAAAATTCGATAATGGCAGGCAGGTGACGCTCAAAGTGTTGAAAGCTGTGATCCCCACCCTGCTCAATGGTCATGCGACAGCCACTGTATCTGGATTCGGCCAGCCGATAATCCAGCACCTCATCACCGGTTTGCAGCAGCACCCAGTAATTGGCGATATTCTGCAATCCTGGAACATCCAGACTTTTCACCGCGTCCACATGGCGCTGCTCCAGCTGATAGCGCTCGCCAGTATGATAATTGGCATTGACGCCCAGATACTCCAGCATCCATTCATACGGGCTTACAGCGGGATTCACTAACACCGCTTTAAGTCGGTATTTTTCAGCCAGCCAGGTGGCATAGTAACCACCCATTGAGCTGCCCACCAACCCAACCGGCTCGTCCGCTTTTTCTATTTCAGCCTCAAGTTGACCGATTGCCCTGACCGGATCATTGGACAGTGCGGGACAGACAAAAGAAACCTCCGGGCAGTTTTTTTCCAACCATGCCGCTGTCTGGCGCGCCTTGAGTGAAGCGGGCGAACTATTGAAACCATGAATGTAAACAAGAGGCATGATCGACGTACAACCTGCAGGACCAATCAGAAGATTATAACGCTATCGACTCACAGTGACAGGCTGTGATGCCGCCTACCTCAAAGCAACAGCAGCCAGAACACATCAGTACCCACTGCAACGATGATCCACCTGCTGCCCGGCCCCGGCAACAAACCCCTCACCGGTTTTCAGATGGCCATCGGCGTACAGATCAATCCAGCGATAGCCAGGGGGTTGCTCGGCCAATTCGAAACCATCACTGCCGGGGGCAAACTGAAAACAGGTCGACGGGGCACTGTGTACCCCGATCCCTTGCCATGAGGTTGAAAATGCCTGATGCACATGGCCGGCAAACAATGCTTTGACGCCGGGGAATCCGGCCACCAGGTCAGCCAGTTGCCGATGATTGGCAACCCGGTGTTTGTCGAGCCACAGGCAGCTGATTTCTACCGGCATATGATGCATGAACAGCAGCACATGACGATCGCGACAACGGTGCAGCAGGCCTGCCAGCTCAGCCAACTCGGCATCCGCCAGTTGCCCTGCCACCTCACCTGACTGGGCACTGACCAGGAAAATTGCCACCCAGTTATCCAGCTCGATGACTCGCCTGAACGATTGATGGAGCACCTTGCGCATTAGGGGAAAGTCGTCGTGGTTGCCCGGCAACCAGGCAAAAGGCCGGGGTTGCTCTGCCATGACTTCATTGAACAAATGGTATGCGCCTTCATCACCGTCACCGGCAATATCCCCGGTCACCGCCAACAGCTCAGGGACCACATCCGGGTCGGGCAAGGCCGACAGTACCTGACCAAGGCTCTGGCAGGTGTTGATGCCCGCCAACTTGAAATCACGGCCGGGCCCGAGATGGCTATCCGATATTTGCAGTATTCGGGCAATGTGCCGGTTGGTGTGCTGCAAGATGATTCGACTCCCTTTTAATGCTCACTGGCAACGGCAAGCCAACCAGCCTCATCCGTATGGCGTTTCGCCGAACAACGGCTCCAGATGATAACCATATTTCAGGCAATGGGATAACCACTCTCCCAAAAAACGATTCCATTGTGCCTTTTCATCCTGATGATACATCTGCCGGTTGGGATAATCGTAACGCGGCCTGATTTGTCGGACCCCTTCCCAGGACAACACCTCCGCAACGCGGGCATCGTGATAGAGACGCAACATCAGTATCGGCAGTTTGAACCAGCTATCTCTACCGCCATCCCTGGCTCCCTGAGACAGCTCCAGCAACGTGGTGTAAGCGGTCTGCTCGCGCGCAATCAACCGCAATACATGTTCACCGTCGTGACGCAGACCAATTCTGCGCTCGCCACCGTTCGCCATATCGGGAAACAGCTTCATGAGCCGCAGATAGTTTGCGTCACACTCGGCCATGTACCCGATCAGATCTACTTTGTAACGTACTTTCATCTTCGGATTCACAGTACTCAGTCACGTTTTTGCCGACTTTACTTTCCCGGCATCAAAAATGGCGCAATCTGTCACACAAAATGCGGGTAATTCATTCGCAACCACATCAGACTGATCATAGTAGCTGCGTTATTGCACTGCCCTTGGTCCAGCCGGGCAAACGCCTCGGTTCTTGGCATGACGTGGAGCCTAATGTCCTCTGACTCGAGATCCAGCCCGTAAATACCACCCGCCGAGCTCAAGTCCAGTAGTGCGCAGAACAGATACATGCGCTCGCTGGTATTACCCGGGCTGACCCAGTAATCACAGATCGGCAGCAGTTTAGCGGGAGTCAGGCCCGCCTCCTCCATAGTCTCGCGCCTTGCCACCTCTTCGAGTTGCTCGCCCGGTTCAACCATCCCGGCAACCACCTCGTATAACCAGGGGCCTTTGGCATCCTCCAGCGCCCCCACACGAAACTGCTCCGCCAACGCCAATAGTTCATGTTGTGGATCATAGAGCAGCACACCCACGCAACTGCCCCGCTCGAATAATTCCCGCACAATAGGCTCTGACCATTCACCGGAGAACAGTTTGTGCCGCAGGGTCAGTTTTATCATGGAGAAAAAACCACGAAATACCTGTTCACTGCCGAGTACCTCGACATCCTTTCGCGTGTAACGATCCGCCTCGGACATATCCAACCCCCCCTGTCCACACTGTAACCGATAGCCATTAGCGGGTCATGCTTTCAGGGGCAATAAACGACCCTTGACGACCCGCACACCACCAGCACATCCCCTCATCAACAAAGGACTGACCGGCAAATTTTCCTGACGCAAATTCATGCCACTCCCGGTATTCACAATACCTTAAATCTCATCAGCAGCGCAGGCCATTTCGAAAGCCCCACTCTGCGGACGGGGCCATGTTCGAATGCCAAAAATCTGCTAGACTCTCGCGCTGGCAAGCCACCTGATGGAAGGATTTCCGATGCACCCCTTGAAACATCTACGCTGTCTGGCACTGGTTTTGATCAGCCCCTTTGCTGTCGGCGAGACGCTGTCTCAGATTTATGAACAGGCAGTGGAACACGACCCGCAATTGCGGGCAGCCCAGGCCGCTTACCGGGCGGATAGCGAAGCAAAAAATATTGGCCGTGCCGGCCTGCTGCCACAAATTACGGCAAGGGGTGAATATGAAGAGCTGGAATCCGATGGCGCAAATACCACCGTGTTAGGGCAGGGTGCCGTGTTTGGCCGTGAGGGTCATACGGATACGGATACGAAGGGCTATTCCATCAGTCTGACACAGCCCATTTTCGACCTGCCCGCCTGGTTCACCTTTCAGCAGGGCAAAGCGCTCAGCGAACAAGCCCGGCTGCAGTTTGCCGCCGATCAGCAGCTCCTGATCCTCCGCACTGCCGACGCCTATTTTGAGGTTCTGCGGGCCAGAGAAAATCTGGAAACGGCCCTGGCCGAACAAAAAGCCATCCAGCGGCAGCTCGAACAAACCACCGAGCGCTTCGAAGTGGGCCTGCTGCCCATTACCGATGTCCACGAAGCCCAGGCGGCCTTTGATAGTGCCAAGGTAAACACCCTGGAAATCCGCGGCGCGCTGGATATCGCCTTTGAGGGTTTAACCGTACTCACCGGCCAGCGATATGAGCAGCTGGCGGGTCTGATGCCGGACTTTCCCATTGTCGATCCCCAACCCCTCAGCCGCGAAGACTGGGTTCAATTTGCCCTGCAGAATAACTTTACACTGCAGGCAACCAGATACCAGCGGGATGCAGCTGAAGAGAACGCCGACTCGAAAAAATACGAACACGCCCCCACGTTGTCCGGTTCGATATCCTATTTTGACGATCAGTCAAAAAGTGAGTTTAGGGGGCGGGATATCAGTGACCCACCCAATCCGTATTACGTCAGCCCATCGGAAACCAAGCAGGACGGCCATGTGGTGGGGCTACAGCTGACTATTCCCATTTTTACCGGGGGCCTGATCAGCGCCGAACGTCGACAGGCCTTCCATCAATCCGTTGAAGCAAAGGAAATTTTTACCGGCGCACAACGCAACACCGTGCAGCAGGCTCGTTCTCAGCACTTGTCCGTCCTCACCGACAAGGCCCGGGTGAATGCCAGAAATCAGGCCATCACGTCAGCAGCCAGTGCACTGGAAGCAACTCAGGCTGGCTACGATGCGGGAACCCGCAACATTGTCGATGTATTGCTCGCCCAGCAAAACCTCTACCAGGCGCGCCGTGACTACGCCAACGCCCGTTTCGATTATATCGGCAGCCTGTTGCGCCTGAAGGAAGTGGCCGGTCAGTTGAGCCCGGAAGACATTTATCAGCTCAATGCCTGGCTGGATCCAGCCATTAATGTCACCAAGGCTGGCGTTCGATAACCGCCAATAACCGATCAAGCGCACCGCGATTCTTCTCGGCTACAATTTTTGCTGCCACCCCCATTTGGGCGGCAGCATCGGGATCGCCCAGCAGCCCTACCACGGTATCGGCAATTGACCGGGCATCTCTGCAAATGGTCATGCCGCCGGCCTCCAACAACAATCTCGAGACATCGGCAAAATTAAACAGGTGTGGCCCACTCAATT
>DDNV01000063.1:27937-30123 GCA_002341315.1 Cellvibrionales bacterium UBA2511 | reverse complement strand
ACCGGCACCTGCCAGGCTGCCGGTTCAATCAGGTTGTGGCCACCGGTGGCCACCAGACTGCCGCCGACAAACGCGATATCGCAGGCGCCAAAAAACACCAGCAATTCGCCCATGGTATCGCCGATCAGCACCTGATCCGTCTCAGCAGGGGATTTACCACTACTGCGGCGCACGGTGTTTAACCCCCTCGCCAGACAGCGCTGTGTCACGTCGTCGAAGCGCTCCGGGTGCCGCGGCACCAGCACCAACAACAGTGCCGGGACATGTTGGCGAATCCGCTCAAAAGCATCCAGCAAAATATCGTCTTCCCCGCGATGTGTACTGGCAACCAACAGAATCGGGCGCCGACAACCGGCCTGCCACTGGGCTCTGAGTTGTGAAGCCCGGGCCCGCAATGGCTCATCCAGTGTCAGGTCAAACTTGATATTCCCAGTGACAAGCAGTTGTGATGCGGGTAAACCCAGCGCCAGAAAGCGATTACCGTCCGCTTCGTGCTGCACAGCAACGTGATTGATACATCGCAACATGGGCCTCGTCAGGGCATCAAATCGCCGGTAGCCACGGGCCGAGTTTTCGGACAGACGTGCATTGGCTAAAATGACAGGAATGTTTTGATCAGCGCAGCCGTGAATCAGGTTGGGCCAGAGCTCGGTCTCCATGATGATCAACAAGTCCGGGCGGACCTGCCGCAAGAAACGATTTACTGCACAGGGGAGGTCATAGGGGGCATAGACGTGGTAGACCGTGTCGCCGAACGTATTTTTGACACAGGCTGAGCCGGTCGGCGTCATGGTGGTCACCACCAGTTGCGCCTCGGGATAGCGCTGCTGAAGCTGTTGAATCATCGGCACTGAAGCAAGGGTCTCCCCCAGCGAAACAGAGTGAACCCAGATAGTTTTTGTTGTCTGAGCTTGATCAATACACGGTACAAAACCAAAGCGCTCCGGCCAGCGCCGACGATACTCAGGTGCCCTGGTACTGCGCCACAGCAGGCGTATCAGAATCAGGGGTATCAGCAGGTAGAACAATGTTGAATAAAAAAAACGCGCCAAAAAATTGCCTCCTGCCTGCCCCCAGATGGGCGGATTTGCGGAAAGCATAAAGATATTGGGCAGGGTATACTAGCGCCTTTCCAGCCTGTCAAAAGCAAATGACTGACCGGCCGACTACTCATCGCTCAACGAGCGGCAACAAGACCCTCTGTTTTCTATGGAAAAAAGCCAAAATCACACGGACCTCAGCTGCGATGTCGCCATTATTGGTGGTGGTATCGCCGGTCTCTGGCTGCTCAACAGGCTGGTCAAAGCTGGCTATAATGCGGTGCTGCTTGAACAAACCGCGCTGGGCGGCGACCAGACAGCCGCCAGCCAGGGTATGATTCACGGCGGTATCAAATATACCCTCAGCGGCAGTATCACAGGCGCCTCGGAAGCCATTGCAGACATGCCGGATCACTGGCGCTCCTGCCTGGCGGGCGAAGGGGACGTTGACCTCCGCGGGGCGGCCATTCTCAGCGATCATTTTTATCTGTGGTCCAGCAGCAGTGCACTCTCTCGTATGACCACCTTTCTCGCCAGCAAGGCGACCCGTGGGCGGGTCAACAAGGTGACCAAAAACGATCGGCCCGCCATTTTCCAGCACAATGCATTCAAGGGCAGCCTTTACCAGCTGGTGGATATGGTTCTCGACGTACCCACAGTGGTCAAGGCGCTGGCTGATAACTGCGCCGGACGCATTTTTCAGATTGACTGGCAACAGGCTCGCTGGCTGCTCAACAGCGAGCGAGCTGCGGCCATCAACTTTGAGCACGGCCAGCAGAGCCGCCGGCTTGACGCTCGCCAGTTTGTGCTGACCGGGGGACAGGGCAATGAAGCCATGCTCAACGAACTCGGTATCACCGCTCCACAAATGCAGCGCCGCCCACTGCATCAGGTCATGATCAAGCACCATTACCCACACCGGTTTTATGGCCACTGTCTGGGGGCAGACACCACGCCCAGACTGACAATCTCCAGCCACCCCTGCGCCGACGGAGCACAGGTCTGGTACCTGGGGGGAAGTCTGGCAGAAAAGGGCGTCGACCAAACGGCTGAGCAACTGATCGGAACCGCCAGACAGGAGCTCAATACGTTGATGCCCTGGGTCGATCTCGGCAATGCACAGTGGGCCACCTTGCGGGTGGACCG
>DDNV01000063.1:15093-27878 GCA_002341315.1 Cellvibrionales bacterium UBA2511 | reverse complement strand
ACCGCGCCGAACCCCGACAACGCAATTTTGCCCGCCCCGATAAAGCATTTGTCTCCCGGGCAGAAAACTGCCCGAATGTCATGGTCGCCTGGCCCACCAAGCTGACCCTGACACCCAACCTTGCCGACGAAGTCATTACCCTGATACAGGAGCAATCCCTGTTGCAACCTTCAGCAGAACCCATTCCAGAGCTTGGCTTTCTTGGACACCCCCCACTAGCTCCCACGCCGTGGCATAAGGTTTTCGGAGAATAGTGGTGCTGCCCAGAAGACCCTTCGGCAACACCGGCATCGACGTGAGTATTCTCGGTCTCGGCACCGTAAAACTCGGCCGTGATCAGGGTGTGAAATACCCCAATGACTTTGCCATACCGGATGATCAACAGGCCGCTCAACTCATCGCCATCGCCCGGCAACAGGGTATCAATCTGATAGATACCGCACCCGCTTACGGCACGAGCGAGACCCGGCTGGGTCAGCTGCTGAAAGGACAGCGGGAAGCGTGGGTCATCTGCAGCAAGGTCGGTGAGGAGTTCGAGCAGGGGAAATCATTCTATGATTTCACCCCCGAGCATACCCGCTTCAGCGTCGAACGCAGCCTGAAACGCCTGCGCACGGAAATGATCGATATTGTGCTGGTGCATTCCGATGGCAACGATGAGGCCATCATACGAGACTACGGCACCCTGGATATGCTGGCCCAACTGAAGACAGAAGGGAAAATTCGTGCCTTTGGCATGTCCACAAAAACCATTGAGGGGGGGCTGTTAGCCGCCGCAAAATCCGATGCGGTCATGGTGACCTGGAATCTTCAGTACGACCGCGAATTGCCGGTGGTCGATTATTGCCTGGCACAGCACAAAGGCGTCCTGATCAAAAAAGCACTGGCCAGCGGCCACGCCACCCTGACGACAGGGGAGGATCCCGTGCAAAAAACCTTCCAGATGATTTTTCAGCATCCCGGCGTGAGCAGTGCGATTATCGGCACCATTAACCCCTCTCACCTGCTAGATAATATTGACAAGGCTATCCAGTCAACAGTAAGTAAGTAAGTGCTTACTTTTCCTGAATTCTACTGACAATAGCCGTTGTAGAGCAGTCGTGCAGAAAATCCAGGGCTGCGATCTGACCACCATAGCCTTCGACAATTTGCCAGCCCACTACCTGCTCACGGCTGTAATCACCCCCTTTTACCAGGATGTCAGGACGGATCAGCTCAAGCAGCCGCTCCGGGGTGTCGTCTTCAAAAGAGACCACCCAGTCGACCGCCTCCAGGCCCGCCAAAACCGTCATACGCCGGTCTACCGGGTTGATCGGACGACCTTCACCCTTAAGCCGGGTCACGGAGGCATCAGAATTGATCGCAACAACCAGCCGGTCACCCAATTTCCGCGCCTGCTCCAGATAGCCCACATGGCCGGCATGGAGAATGTCGAAACAACCGTTGGTAAATACAATCCGCTCACCATGGGCACGGGCATCGGCCACATCGGCGGCTAACTGCTCTTCATTAACCACACCCCTCTCAAAGCCCTGCTCCTGTTGAATGGCGCGGCGCAGCTCTGGCATGCTGACGGTTGCCGTGCCCAGTTTACCCACCACGATGCCGGCGGCAATATTGGCCATGGCCACGGCCTCGGGCAAATTTTCACCGGCGGCTAGTGCAGCGGCCAACACCGAAATAACGGTGTCCCCGGCACCCGTAACATCGAACACTTCACGCGCTCTGGCCGGCAGGTGCAGCTCCCGCACCCCCTTGCGCAACAGGGTCATCCCCTGCTCACTGCGAGTGATCAAAAGGGCATCGATATCCAGCTGCTCGAGTAATGCGGCACCCTTATCTTCCAGTGTCTGTTCGTTTTCACAGGGCCCCACCACAGACTCGAACTCGGCAAGGTTGGGTGTCAGCAGTGTGGCACCACGATAACGCTCGTAATCGGTTCCCTTTGGATCCACCAGCACGGGAATACCCGCCTCCCGGGCGGCACGAATAAACTCCTGGGGTTGTTGCAATGCCCCTTTGGCATAATCGGACAGCACCAGTACACCGACATTGACCAACAGGGAAGCGGCTTTGGCAGGCAACTGATCGCAGTCCGCTGCTGAAAAGCTTTCCTCAAAATCGAGACGCAATAATTGCTGGTGTCGACTGATCACCCGCAATTTCGTGATTGTCGGTTTTGTGTCAGAAACTTGCAGATCCGCGTGGACACCTGCAGAATCGAGACGGTCCCGCAACGCTGTGGCGGCTTCATCCCGACCGACAATGGCCACCAGCGATGCGCCGGCGCCCAGCGTGGCAATATTCAGGGCCACATTGCCTGCACCGCCCATACGGTCCTCACACTGGGCTACGTTGACAACCGGCACCGGGGCTTCAGGCGATATCCGGGAAGTATTGCCATGCCAATAGCGATCCAGCATCAGATCACCAACCACCAGAACCTGAGCCTTGTCAAAGCGAGGAACAGTCAATTTCATCGGAATTATCCAAGGGTAAATTGAGGGTATCTTACCATAGGGCACGACCTTTATAATGGGCCCGCAGCAGGGACCGGAGTCTTATGAAAAAACTGACCAAGCAGGAGTATCAGGTCCTCCGGGAAGGTGCCACCGTGATTGAGTCGGACCCTTTCGGTGAAAAAGTCTTACTTTTATCCGATGGCACCTACTTGAAGCTGTTTCGGGCGAGACACCTCTTATCATTGGCCCGGATATACCCTTACTCGAAGCGGTTTATTCGCAATGCGCAGAAGCTGCTCGAAAAAGGGATCCCCACAGTGACGGTGATTGAGCTGTTACGCATTCCATGCATTCACCGAACCGCTGTGCATTACTCCCCGTTAACCGGCAAAACGCTCAAGAAGCTTGGCGACAATATAGACCTCATCCTCATTAACAAACTGGGCAGCTTTATCCGGGAGTTGCATGAAAAGGGCGTTCATTTCCGCTCATTGCACATGGGAAATATTGTTGTCACCCCGGAAAATCGGCTGGGACTTATCGATATTGCTGACATGAAGATATACCGCAAGCCACTGGCCAGGGAGTTTCGAATAAGAAACTTCCAGCACACCGCTCGCTACCCCGAAGATATGGCGGCCCTCATGCGATTCCTCCCCGGTTTCATTCAGGGATACCAGGCCAGAGAGAACTCCCCCTTTACAACTCCAGAGTTGCAGGATTTATTGACGACTATCTACACCAGGAAGTAACCGACTTATCGCATCCGCCCCCAAAAAACCGTTTTGGATTTAATATCACAATGATTGCGACTTTACCCTTTGAAGAAAAAACAAAAACACTGTTTTTTTACAGTGTTCTTTTTTTGCTGGTCAGTATTTTTTTTATTCCCGAAAAAAACCTTCACCTGAAATTATTCATACTATTTGTGTGTATTGCTTTTCCATTAATCGCCTTCAAAGGCCTGTGCAAATGGTCCGCCCTACTTGAATCACGAATAGCAATCGCATCATCACTGTTTTTGGGTTATTCCTTGCTGAGCCTGTCCTGGTCTGAACCTGAAAGCAGCCGCGACATTCTCAATCCGATAAAAGATATTTTTTATCTGGTCAGTTTCTGGGTTATTTTTTTATTTACGCTTAACGGCACAGACCACCGGCTACAGTGTCTCGTCAAATGGCTGATTATTGCTGGCAGCATTACCGCTGCCTGTTATGCGGCCTACCACTACCTGTACCTGGATTACCCACTCACCAGGCGATTTAGCATTCCCGGCCCCCTGGTCGATAAAGTACGCACCGGGTTCTGTCTGGGTGCAGGAGCCCTGCTCTGTCTTGGCAGCCTTCTCTATGAACCGGGCATCCGGGAGCGAAAGTCCACTATCCTGCTGTTGCTGGTTGCGTTAACGGTTTTTCTGGTCACCCTGATATTGACCCATACGCGCCTGGCCATTGCCGGAACCCTGTTTTTCGGTTTTGTCATGGTTGCCCTTTCTCCCATCAAAAACCGATCCAGGCTTTTGCTGATCGGACTTGGCCTGATGCTACTGATAGCGGCCTGCATTTTTCTCGCACCACTGATTGATGCCTATATCGAAAAGGGGCAGAGCTCCAGATTTCATCTCTGGTCGGGCTATCTGAAGGAGTTCCATCATTACTGGTTCGGCCATGGCCATGGAACGACCATCTATATCACTGAAGGCGGGCTGGCCGGTTGGAGTGCCTACCACAGCGTCTATCTTGGCGCCCTGCTGTCCGGCGGCATTGTCGGCCTCACCCTGCTGCTACTGATGATATTGACGGTATTGCTCACTGGCTGGAAATTGCGGGCCAACCCCTATGTAATAGTGGCTACTATTCTATTTGCATTTGCCTGTACCATGGGCCTTGTCAATCTCGATTCTGTCATTTCCAGACCCCGCGGCTACTGGCTGATTTTCTGGTTGCCACTTATTGTATTATCACTCTACGAATTGAAATCATTGCCCAGAAAAGCCTTTGTGTAACCAAAGATGAACAGTGATCAACGATATATTCTGCAACTGTGCCACTGCTACTACGATCCCTTTCTGGATTGTGCCCGGCAGTATGCCGTTTTGTTCAAGGATACGCCCTATAAGGTGATTACTGTTTTTATGACCGGGGAGCCAGACCCGGAGGTCGCGAAAAAAGCCTGCTCCGATGAGGTCATTTTTCTCGGCCACAACAGCAAAGCCCTTGCAGGCGCCAAACTGACCGTTATCCGTGAAGTCAAAAACATCGCCCGGCAATACCCTTTCTCCGCCTGCATCGCTCACCGCGCCAAATCCGCCTATGTCGGACTACTGGCAACGAACCTGCCCATTTTCAGTGTGCGCCACTCATTTGGCGATTTTGACCGCTTTGGCCGACGCCTCATGGGGAACCTGTTCAAATCCCGATTGACGTTACTTGCCGTCTCGAATGCCGTGCGCGATGAAATACGATCCCACCTGCCCGACTGGCCCGAGGAAAAAATCATCACGCTCTACAACCGTATTGATGTTGATGCCGCACGTCAGGGCCTGTTTGACCGCCGGGAGGCACGACAGAAACTCCGGCTACCCGAGAACAGCTGGATACTGGGCAGCGTTGGCCGACTGCACCCCGACAAGGATCCGCAGACGCTGATCAAAGGGTTTGCCCGGGCACTGCCCCATCTTCCCGTCGGTGCACTGCTGGTTATGCTTGGGGATGGAAAACTGCGGCAAACAATGAAAGCGCTCGCCGCTGAACTCGATATCAGCGACAGTGTTCTGCTTCCGGGCAATGTGATTGAGGCAAGACGCTACTTCAGCGCCTTTGATGCCTTTGCCCTGACCTCCGATCACGAGCCATTCGGCATGGTTCTTCTGGAGGCCATGGCCGCGGAGCTGCCGATTATTTGTTCAGACTGTGGCGGCGGTCCTGAGGTCGTGGGAGACACTGGCGAACTGTTCCCCTTCGGGGACGCTGATGCGCTGGCTGAAGGATTGATACGGGTTTCACAAAAGCAGCTGACAGAAGCCGACCACCGTCGGATCTTCCAACGATTACAAAACCATTTCTCCGATTGCGCAGTCAGGGAGCAATTCTGGCAACTGCCTCAGGTCAACAGCACTCTGGGCAAAGCTGTTGCCGCTGATTCAGAACAATAATTCAAACAGAGTGACAACCTCCCGCTTGAAAACTGCATCTATTCTTAAAATCATTCCCTACTTTGGCAAATGGCCGGCGTGGATCGACTTGTATCTCGAGAGCTGTCGGCATAACCCTGATATCAGCTGGCTTTTTTATACGGACTGCGGTAGACCGGCAACCGCCCCGGCCAATGTGCAATTTATCGAAACAACCTTTGAAGACTATAAAAAGCTGGTCAGTGCGCGCCTAGACATTGATTTCAATCCGACACATCCCTACAAGCTTTGTGATTTGAAGCCGGCCTTCGGCTTTATTCACCAGGATCAACTCACCGGGTACGATTTCTTCGCCTTTGGCGACATTGATATCATTTATGGCAGACTGGGGACTTTTCTGACAGAGCGTGTGCTGCAGAAATATAACGTAATCAGCAGCCATGAGCGGCGCCTTTCCGGACACTTCAGCCTCTTCAGGAACAATGAAAAATACCGCAACGCCTTTCGAAAAATACCGCACTGGCAGCAACTACTTGAAAACGATCAACACCTGGGAATTGATGAATCGGCATTTTCAAAGGTATTCCTGCCGCACCGAAAGCATCCCAAATGGCTGCGGAGTTTTTGGTCGTTATCATCTTCTTACCAGCGAAATACGCTTTACAAGGAGCAATTCTCTACAGTCCTCTCTCCCATGCCATGGTGGGATGGACGCACAGATCACCCTCAGCAATGGTTTTGGCAAAATGGAACACTGACCAATGGGCGTGACGGCGAGCGTGAGTTTATGTATCTGCACTTTATGAACTGGAAATCCAATACCTGGCTGCCGAAACCCCTTCGTAACGAGCCCTCCGCCTGGATGAAACTGAACAAGCTTGTTCGGGTAGATATTGATGTCGCGGCCAAAAAAGGGTTCAAGATTTCGCCGGAAGGTTTTACGGCAATTGATTCATGAAACATCCACCCGTTGCAGAAATACCGACAATTAAAGAATCATTTCCTCTACACCTCGATGAACGTGTAGCTCAGTTCAACCAAGGAACTGCACAATAACAACTTAAACACTAAAGACGTGGGAAGATATTCAGGGATTATCTACTCCCTCGTCGTAAATTATGGAGCTACCATGAAACATATTTGGGTGATAAACAGATACAACGACCCGAATTATGGTGATATAGGAATTTGCCAGTCGATTACTCATTTTCTTGAGAATAATGGCTATACAGTCAGGAATTTCGACTTCATAGGCCAACGACTAAAATTTCAATTCACTCGCACGATTCACATTCTCTCGAAGGTTTATAGCGCTCGAAAAGAAAAGCCTGAGTGTCTCCTTGTGGGGGGCGGACAATTACTGCTTAACAACAGAAACTTTCCTTATGCTTTGTTAGGCTGGTACTTAGTAGCAAAGATATCTGGCATTCCACTGGTAGCCTACTCAGTTGGTGGTGAAACACTAGAAAAGCAGGGGAGGTTTTACAGATGGGTACTGAAGCTATTTTTATCGCAGGCGAAATCAGTCTACTTGAGGGATGATATTACAGTAAAACTGGTCTCGCAGCTTATTGGCTTTCACTTTGATACCGTTCCCGACGCCGCTTATCTCACGTATGAGCACGCAGATACATCCGATTCTGCATGCACGGATACAGTGGTTTTTATCTCTGCAAATTCAATCTCAAGGCAGGGGATACGTGAGCATTACAAACGTATTCTGGATACGATCGGGAAGGTCACGCCTGATAGAGTAAAAATATCAGTGAGCTCTGAACAGGATATCAAAGCTGCGGAAGAATTTTATGCTTATTCGAAAGGATCCTGTCTTAATATCAGCACTGAGCCGGCTAAAAGTTTTGAACAGTTTATCCGGCAAATCTCTGCAGCGAAGATGGTAATCTCATCCCGGATGCACCCATTGATTTATGCGCACCTCCTAGGCAAACCATTCGTTGCAATCCCCACCAATAACAAAACACAGTCAATGAGCGAATTTTTGCTCAAAAAATCACCAGAAAACCTAGCAGATGAAGCAAAGAAAAAACTGTTAACGGCATTGAAATAGCCAGCTAATTTCTAAATTAATAATTATGCAATCTTCGCTGTTTTCGTGCCAACCTAAAATGCTTGATAAATGGAATATTTTTAAAAGTTTTATTGCCTGATTTCAACCCCGTTCTTCCCACTCCAATAATATAGTCAGTTATCTTTATCTGAACTTTTAACCCTGACTCCCTTGCCAAATAAAAGGCTTCCTTGGCAAGCGGGTCGCCATCCAGCATCTTAAAAAACAGGTTTCTATAAAATTTGTATTTTTCCTTTTTATAGACAGATAAATCAAAAACGGAGCTAAACTTGTCTATAATCCCCAATGCCTCCAGAGTGACCAAGGTTCTTTGACATTTCCAACATACTGAACAATTTGGTTTTATTAATTTTTCTCTCGTTTCAGCACTGGCGACGCACACGTCGAGCATCTGTGTTGCAGCTTGGGATTGTGCCAATAGCCTGGTTTTTTCTACCCGGTTAATTCCTGCCATTGCCGACATGAAAGTTATATTTTCTGTCGATAACATCGGCAGCGATATGGGGTCAAAGTATGAACAATCATAGGTTTCTGTGACCGCTATATGTACAAATGGAAATGAAGATGCGTACAGATAACACTCCAAATAGCCTTCCAGAACGAGTGCGGCTGAGATATTTCTGAACGTATGCGTTTTTTGAAAATTCAGGCCGCGATAAAACGAGTCTATATTAGAGTTTATACATATTGCATTTTTACCTGACATACCTGCATATCTGGCAGTCCTCTTGCAATAATTGTCGTATACGGCCTCGACATCCGGGTTTTCATATCTCCCCATAGCGCCCACATTGAAGGTACAAATGTCGGTTACCTCAATGCTAGTGGATGCGTTTTCATTTGAGAAATGCTGCAAAGTTGCAAAGCTGTCAACACCGGCAGAAAACCCGGTACCGATACGGCCTGTACTCAGTATTTTCTCTTTGGTTACAGCATCAGATTTAACTTGAATTTTTTTCAGTGAGGGTTGAAAAACCTGCAACAATAACTGCAGATCATTGTTGATGTTTGTATGCAACTTTTCAGAAAGACAGTCTTTTACAATAATATTATCGCCACGCTGCATGGCAGGAAGAAGAAGAGCCACCACCGCCCAATTGTAGCTAAGCGCCAGACTGTCTTGCCCGCCTAACCCCTTAACCTCAAACCATAATGTACTGGGGAGACCGACAGCATCTACTGAACAACTTATCCTGATCAACCCCTTCTCTGATGTACAGGATATCTCTTCAAGTAATATTGAATTCACGCTGCAAACTACCCCTAATGGAAAATTTTTCTATATCGTATGCTCAAGCCCCTCGGGGGAAAATCTCAGAGAAAATTGCTTCAGCAGTGACTGAAGATCCCGATTTTGTTCTATTTTCTCTATCTGGGCCGCGGTCAGAAATTCTCGCCAGCGTTGATCAAAGAATTGGGCACCCCCTTTCTCCTTCACCCACTCATACTCTTTTTTCTGAGTACCATGGTGCTCGAAATTCCAGTAGTCCTTTTGGCCTGGCTCATAATTAACACCGATCCATTCACAAATCGACGACAGTGTCTCATCCGGCTGTAAAGCCAGCTCCTTGTAGGTAATCATTCTGGCGGGCAAACCGGTTGATTTCACAAAGTCGGCCATTTCTCTGTTCTGGGATATCCACTTATAGATACACACATTCAACAAATCGCCAAAAAGCAGCTTGCCGGTTTTTAGTGGATTTTTTCTGATTTGCTTGATCCGCTCACGCGGGCCGATCTGTTTCTCACCAAACCGTATCAGCCATCGTCTCGCCAGCGCACGGGGATCCCTGACAAGATGAATCAGGCGAATATCGTATTCAGCATTGGGTATAAAATTAGCGTACCATTCCGTCTTTTTGGAGATGTCCACCAGAAATTCAACCTTGCCATCAACTCTGGAAAATAATTCTTTATACAGCTCAGATTTCGGGAATTTCTTTATATCATGATAAAGGCGACAGTTATCCAGCTCTTCACAGATATGACATGAAACCGCATCAAAACTTTTATAAATATTTTTTAATTCACCAAGGTGCTCACCACGGCTATGGCTTCCAAGAAGAAGTGATAAAAAATGTGATCCACTGTAATTGGACGAAAGAATAAAAATTAGCTTTTTCATAAAATCTTAATTCTAATGATTTCCATTCTCTGGAGAGCCTTTCACCACCAATACATCTTCCATAATCAGATACTGCAGGTCGGAACCAAAAAACATATTCAGGGCATCGGTCGGCGAACAAACCATGGGTTCTCCCCGTCTATTCAGCGATGTGTTCAACACCACCCCATTGCCGGTCAGCTTTTCCATTTCTTCCATTAACTCATAGTAACGGGGGTTGTACTCGCGCTTGAGAGCCTGGGCACGAGCAGTGCCATCCTCATGAACGACTTCCGGTACGCGGTTTTTCCACTCATCGTTCACCTCAAAGGTAAACGTCATAAATGGTGCCGGGTGATCTATCCTGAACATCTGTGGCGCAACGCGATCCAGCATGCTCGGGCAAAAAGGTCGCCAGCGTTCGCGGAACTTGATCTGCTCATTGATCCGGTTAGCCACGCCCGGAGCGCTTGGGCAACCCAGAATGGAGCGGCCACCCAGTGCACGTGGGCCGAACTCCATCCGGCCCTGAAACCAGGCCACCGGGTGTCCCTCCGCCAGCAGGGCGGCAATTTTTTGCGGCACTTGGTCAATCAGCTGGTAGTCGGGCTTGTTGGGATGCAGCTCGCAGGCGCGCATACAGTCTTCATTGCTGTAATTCGGCCCCAGGTACACATGGTGCATAGGCTCCGGCTGAATGCCGCGCTTTACCAACGCATAGGAGGCAGCGCCCACCGCCGTACCGGCATCTCCGGAAGCCGGCTGCACATAGAGCTCCTTGACTTCTTCCCGGGCAATGATTTTCTGATTCAGCTTCACGTTGAGCGCGCCACCGCCGGAAAATGCCAGTTTGCCCGTCTCCCTGAGAATATCGCCGAGGTAATAGTCCATCAGCTTGAGCACCACGCTTTCAAACAGGGCCTGAATGGTGGCGGCGTAGTCGATGTAGGGCTCATCGGCGATATCACCCTCGCGTTTCGGCCCGAGCCAGTCAATCAGTTGCGGACTGAAATAGAAACCGACACCGTCCTGCTTGTAGCGGCGCAAACCCACGGTATTGACCAGCTTGGTATTGACCCAAAAATCCTTGCCATCAAAATCGATCAACCGGGAAAAATCATACTTGTTCGCATCGCCATAGGGCGCCATACCCATCACCTTGTATTCCCCGTCGAGCATTTCGAAACCGAGGTACTCGGTCATGGCGCCGTACAGGCCACCGAGGGAATCCGGATCATAGAACTCTTTGATTTTATGGATTTTTCCATTCTCGCCATAGCCAAAAAAGGTAGTGGCATATTCGCCTTTGCCGTCGACCCCCATGATCGCCGTTTTTTCCTTGAAGCCGCTCAGGTGGTAGGCGCTGGAGGCGTGTGCGAGGTGATGTTCCACCGGCTCAAACTCCACATCGGACGGATTGATTCCCAGCTCACGCAGCATACTGAAAACCCGTTTGCGATAACGCCGAAAGCGGCGATTGCCGTTGAGCAGTGCATCCAGTGCCCGGTCAGGGGCGTACCAATAGCGCTTGGCAAAATGCCAGCGCGCCGGGGTAAACAGTGAAATGGGCGCAAAGGGAACGGCCACCACATCCACGGCTTCCGGCTTGATACCCGCGAACTCCAGACAGAATTTCGCTGCGTGGTAGGGCATTTTTCCCTTGGCATGCTTATCGCGGATAAAGCGCTCTTCTTCCGCTGCTGCCACCAGTTTTTCGTCCACATACAGGGCTGCGGATGAATCATGATTCAGCGCACCGGAGATACCGAGAACAATTGTCGACACTGTTAAACCTTTTTATTGATGAGTTTAATACCGCACTGACTGGCATAGGGCCGCAGCAGCTGCTCAAAATGCTGCCAGGTTTTGCCTTGCCAGTTATCCATAAAGCGCTGTAAATCCTTACCGTACGCAGCCTTGAAGAACCGTTTGCAGCGGTGGCGGCGCAGCGCATCCAGATCGATCAACTGGAGCTGCTCCCCGCATACAATCAGGTTAGTGGCCTTCATGTCGCCGTGACTGACCCGACCCAGCCACATGATAGCAAACAGACGACTGACCTCCCGGTCCAGCCAATCCGGAATCCCGGCGGGCCCATACCGCAACAACCAGGCCTGCAGACTCTCGCCACTGGTCCACTCGGTAACCAGGTATGCTCCCTGGCGAAAGGGGCCAGCTCTGTTTTCCCGCATGGCCAGGGGCCTGGGTGTGGCAATGCCCAGCAGTTCCAGCCGATGGGCATTCTGCCAGGAAATCCAGGCACGACTGCGCCGCAGGGCGCGCCCCAATCCATGCCAGAGGTCTTTAATATTGTAACGTTTGAGCACCCAGCTACTGCTATCTCCAGACAGCTTCATTACGGTCGCAGTATTGCCCCGCTTGAGAAAGGTCGCCTGCCCCACAGCCACCTCCGGCTGGGTGATGACTTGCAGCAGTTTATCAGTGACCCGCTGCCTGGCCATCACAACAAAAGCACCCCTGACCTTCAGCCGCTGAAACTGGGTGCAATCGCGAATGGTCTTCGCCAAATAGTGTCGAATCCGTTTTTCCCGCATTCTGGCAATCAGCGGCTGCAACTGTTCGGGTTCCGGCGCTCCGGCTCCGTAGGCCTGAATCGCCTCCGGCATCAGCCGATCATATTCCGGCACCATCTGGGCAAAGAACATGGCGAGATTGTGCAGTGGTTTTTTTAGCGGCTGAATACCACCGCCGTCGATCATAAAGAGCGAGCCCTCTCTGGAAAGGAAATTATCGAGATGTATATCCGCCTGCATGACACCGGCTCGGTGCAGACGTCCGATCATGGCAACGGCATCGCTCAGCAATGCCGGCATCGCCGCCCGTGGCTGGGACGCATATAGCTGGCGCAGACTTACCGCACTTTCAAGAAAGGCGGTGGCTAGAAAATCGCCGCTTTTGCCACTGCTGTCTTTCAGTATCCAGACTTCTCCCGGACAGGGGACGCCGGCCTTCTGCATGGCCTGCAGACCGCTCCGT